>JABMPG010000010.1 GCA_013203855.1 bacterium | reverse complement strand
GAGTTGCAGAGGGCCCTGAACGCAGTCTGGGGCGTGGCGCCGGATCCCCGCCGCGGCAACGCCTACACGTTCATGGTCAAACGCGCCGTCTCGCTGCTCATGATTCTGGCCGTTGGGGTGCTGATCCTCTTCTTGGTGACCGTGAGCACGTTGCTGTCGGCCTTTCAGGAAGCACTTCAGTATTACGCCCCCCCCGCGTTGGCGGCGGGAACGTTGCCCCTTGCCGATGCCTTGGTGTCATTGGCCGTGGTCACCGGGCTCTTCACCGCCGTGCTCCGGACGGTACCGGATGCGACCATCAAGTGGCGCGACGCCCTCGCCGCCGGCGTGTTCACGGGCGTGCTCTTCACGATCGGCAAGATGGCCATCGGGTACTACCTGGGTCGAAGCGACCTCGCCAGCGTATACGGCGCGGCCGGGTCCCTGGCCGTGGCGTTGTTGTGGGTGTACTACAGCGCGGCCATCCTGCTTCTGGGCGCGGAGTTCACCCGGGTGTGGGCCGGTCGCGACGGGTCGTCGGTCGAGCCCGAGCATGGCGCGGTCCGCGTGGAGTGGCGCGTGCGACCGGTGGAGCCCGAGGCTCCTAGCGGAAGTCTTGGTGAAACAGAGGCCAGTTCCGGTGGACGCCCAGGGTGAGCAGGGTGTACCGATCCGTGATCAGGCTCCTGGCCAGGTCGATCCGGAGTACGCCTAGTTGGCCGTCGGCCAAGCCGAGGCGAAGCCCTCCACCCCCGTCGAGATGGAAATGGGCGTCCGTGGAGCCGTCCGCGGCGTGGGCGATCCGAGCGGCGTCGAGGAACAGGCCGGCTGCAACGATCAGCGGCCCGTTGCGATAGAAGGGGCGGTCCCCCGCGAGCCCCGCAGAGGTGATGGTGCGTCCGACGCTCCTCCCCTTGATGAGCCCGTCGTCAATCAGCGAATGGGCCCTGAGCGGAAGGGCCCAGGAGAGGTTGCCGCCGGCCAAGGGCCAGGAACCGAGGGGGGCACCGCCTCCCACCCAGTCGAAACCGAGGCGCGCGGACCAGGCGGTGCGGTTCAGCCCCAATGATGAAGCCCACGCTGCCTGGGTCCCACCGCTGGTGAACGATGGTTGGTCCGTGAGGGCGACGGCGTACTCTGTCCTGGCGCCGAGAACGAATCGGTCGTTCCGGGCTCGAACCTCTGCGCTCATGGAGGCCGCGAGGTAGCGTCGGCTTCCCGACCATCGTTCGAATCGGAGGGCTGCCGACGGCCTCAGGGAGGGGGTGACCCAACCGCCAAAACCGACCCCGGCCGATCTCCGGGTCTCCTCCGAACCGATGGTCCTTGCAGAATCCAGGGCGAAACGGAACCGCTCCCAATCCCCCTCGATGGTGAGGATGCCCGGGAAGGCGGCACCAACCGGCATCTCAAGTCGAAGAACCCCGCGAGGTCGAGCCGGGGCCCAGCGCCAGGATGCAGTCCAGAGCTCGCCACCGCCGGTGGGGCTGGCAATCTCGATGCCCACCTCGTTCTGGGCAGCGGCGCGGATCGCACCTTCTGCGGCCAGCCTCCAGGCCCGGTCAACCCTCGGGCGTTCCACCATGGATGCGCGGACCTCCACCAGCCCGCCGGGGACGGGTTGATAGCCCACCGACGCCCGGCTGAGAGCCGGGATGTCGGACAGGCGCCGTCGGGCGAGGGCCAACCGCGAGGGAGTGAGCGGGGTTCCAGGCGGAGCCGAGATCGCCTTGGAAAACTCCCGGAAGCGGATCTCCCGGACGCCGTCGATTCGGACGAGGTCGACGGTTGGCCGTCCGATGCGGTTCCAGGCCAGGAGAGCGCCATCGCGATCCCCGGCCCGATACCGGCTGGTTGCGAGGAGCTGCCAGGCAAAGTCGTCGTCAGGGACGATGGCCAAGTACTCGGAGGCCAGGCGGATTACCTCGGCGTCACGGCCTTGCTTGAATCGGACGCCGGCCGTCTCGCGCAGAATCAGGGGCTCGTCCGGGCACGCCCGCCCGGCCTCAGCGAGGAGTCCGGAGGCGTCATCGAGTCGCCCGGCAGTTACCGCGTCGAGTGCCCCATTGAGCCAGGGGGGACAGGGCAGGGTCGGTTCCCCCGGGAGCGTTCCGCCGTCGGCGCCGGCAACGGTCGGGACGACTGCCTCAGGAGGGACTGTCTCAGGGACGACCGCCTCAGCGAGGCTCGTCTCAGGGAGGACCACCAGCGCCCACCGGTCGGCGCCGGTCCACCGATCGAGAAAGGAACGCTCATCGAGAGTGGCATAGGGAGCCGTGGCGGGATCGTGGAATACCACGCTCCCGTCGCTCCAGCCGAGCACAACGACGTAGTGGTATCGATCCGCAGCTACCTGGATGAGCGCCACCACTGGGACGCCCTCACGGAGACTCCGTTGGACCCCTTCCGGCGTGCCACGGAAGACCCGTGTATCCCAGCCCCGGGCGCTGGTGGCCGCCACCAGCTCCGTGGTGAGGATACCACCGGAGGACGGACGGACGAGGCCGGCGAAATCCTGGGCGTACACTCCGCGTACCCCCCACCATCGCTCGACCATGGCGACGGCCGCTCCGCCGCAGAGCAGAAACGATTGGGCCAGGTAGGGTACATCCAATACCACAGGCTGGCCGCCGGGTGCTTCTGAAGGCATCCGGCGGCTCAGTCCTGTTGAACAACCCAACCCCGCCAATAGGCAGAGGCCAGCCGCGAACAGCCGGGAGACAACGCACAAAACCCGCCGTCCCGTAGCGCTATTAAGCCAGCAGAAGAATGAGCAGCAGGATGATGATGACCGTCGTGGAGGTGAGCACGATGGTTTCGGCACCACCCGCCAGCGTTTCCCCACTGATCCCGGCCTGCTCGGCCAACCCGTTCAGGGACTCCTCATCGAGGCCGGCAACCTGTGCCGACAACTCGGTGAGGCTCATCCCCATCCCGTCGGCGAACTTCTGCGCCCCATCGGTCGTGAGGAACTCCTGAACCGCTTTCCGAACGGCGGATGGTTTCTCGGCGACGGCGGCATCCAGGTCGGCAACGCTCACGGCGCTGCGGGTCTGGTCGGCCTGGGCGGCAAGAGGAGCCGTCATGCCGAGGGCGGCGACGGCCATGAGCATCGAAATAATCAAGAACCTCGACATTAGGAGTCCTTTGGGGTAGGAGGGGCCAGGCACCCTGCCTGACTGTGCATCTCAACGCTACCTCGGGAGGGCACAACCGCCTATCGGTCATTTGGGTTGAATCGGGACTAACCCGAAAGGAGGATACCGCTCGCACTCCACGACCCACGAGATTATCAGCAGATTATAGAGACCGGGCGCCGGAGCCGGTGCTCAACCCAGAGAGGTCCCATGACCCGTTCACGAAAGATCCTGATCGTCGCGGCCGCCTTCGTAGGCGTAGTGCTGGCGGCTCTTGTCGTCCTGCCCTTCCTCTTCAAGGACCGCATCGCGGCTCGCGCCCACGCGGAGGTTGAGCGTGCGGTGGATGCCCAGGTGGCGTGGGGCGACGTGGGCCTCACCTTCTTCAGGAACTTCCCGAACCTGACGCTGCGGCTGGATGACCTCTCCGTGGTCGGGAACGACCCCTTCGCCGGGGACACCCTCCTACTCATGGGCGGTTTCCGCCTCGTACTCGACGCCAAGAGCTTGATCGGGGCGTTCCGGGGAACCGACCCGATCCTGGTCCGGTCCATCCAGCTCGACGAACCCGCCGTGCACCTCAGGGTCCTCGAGGACGGGGCGGCCAATTGGGACATCTTCAGGCAAGGAGCCTCCGCGTCCGAGACCGCCGAGCCATCGTCCCGAAGCCTGAGCGTCGAGCTGCGCAGCCTGGGCATCAACGACGGCAGGATGCTCCTGGAAAACGCCCAGACTGGGCTGTACGCATCTCTGACCGGGGTTCAGCACACCCTGAAGGGAGACTTCTCCAAGGATCGCTTCGCCGCCGAGACGCTGACCCATTCCGATGCGACGACCGTGCGCTTCGCCGGGTTGCCCTATCTGGAGGGCGTGGCGTTGGACTTCCAGGCCGAACTGGATGCGGACATGGTGGGCAAGCGGGTGACCTTTGTCGAGAACGAGCTGCGCCTGAACGAGCTGCTCGTGACCTTCGCCGGCAGTGTTGCTGGGTTGGGTGACAACCTGGCCCTCGACCTGACCTTCGCGGCGCCCAGCTCGGACTTCGCCCAGATCCTCTCACTGATGCCCGCCGTGTACGCCCATGACTTCGAGGCGTTGGAAACGGCGGGAACCTTCTCCCTCCAGGGTCTCGTCCAGGGCGATTGGGGAGATCAGGCCTTTCCGTCGTTCACCCTGAACGCCGATGTCGCCGATGGGATGTTCCGCTACCCGGACCTCCCCCTCCCCGCCCGTGAGATCTCATTTCACCTCGCCCTGGACAACCCGGGCGGCGATGTGGACAGCACGGTGGTGCGGCTGGAGCGGTTCCATGTACGCATCGGCGACGAGCCCATCGACGCGGCGCTCACCCTGCGCACGCCGGTGTCGGACCCGGACGTGGACTTGAGCGTGAGGGGCGTCATCGACCTGGCCGACGTGGCCCGCACGGTGAAGCTCGACGGCGTGGACGAGTTGACCGGAACGGTGCGCGCCGACGCGGCCGTACGCGCCCGTCTGTCGGACATCGACGGCGCCCGCTGGGAGCGCGTCGCGGCAAGCGGGAACGTGGCGGCCAGGGACGTGACCCTGAAGGCCGGCGCCATTCCCCAGCCCGTGGCCGTTCAGGAAGCGTCCTTGGCGCTGTCACCCCAGCGAGTGGAGGTACGGTCGCTCCAGATGCAGCTCGGTAGTTCCGACGTGCAGGCCACGGGGTCGTTGGACAACGTCCTGGCCTGGGTCCTGCGCGGCGAAGATCTGCGCGGGAAGGCGACCTTCGTCAGCAGGTTCGTGAACCTGGACGAGTGGAGGTCGGACGACGCCCTGAAGACCATTCCCGTTCCCGCCGGCCTCGACCTCGCCCTGGAGGGCACCGTCGCCCAACTGACCTTCGGCGCTCTCCAGATGACCGACGCCCGCGGAGGTCTGCACGTGAAGGATCAACGGGTGACGTTGGACGACTTCACCATGAAGACGTTGGGCGGCCGCATCGGGGTGAACGGGTTCTACGAGACCACCGATCCCGCCCAGGCGACCTTCAGCGTTGGCCTGGCGCTGGATAGCCTGGACATCCCCCTGGCCTCGGCGGCCCTCCATACCGTGAGGATGCTGGCGCCGGTTGCGAGCTTCGCGCGGGGCGCATTCTCCGCGAAGCTGGATCTGACCGGTGCGCTGGGGAGCGACATGATGCCGCTCTTCGACGTGTTGAGCGGGAGTGGATCGCTGGCCACCACCAAGCTCTCCCTCGAGGGCTTTCCCGCCCTGGAGCGGCTGGCGGAGGCACTCAGCCTTCCTCAGTTGGCCAAGCCGGTGTTCAACGCGGTCCGCTCGTCCATGGAGATCCGCGACGGCAGGCTCTTCGTCCGGCCCTTCCAGGTGAAGATGGGGGAATCCGGCCTGGCGGTGGCCGGGTCCAACGGCGTGGATCAGTCTCTGGATTACCAACTCACCCTGACGCTGCCTCGCGCACTCCTGGGAAGTGGTGCCGACCAGGCGGTGCGCTCCCTCATCGCCAAGGCCGGCCAGGCAGGCGTGAATCTGGAGGCCGCGGACTCCATCGCAGTGGCCGTGGGGCTCACCGGCACGGTCACCAAGCCCTCCCTCCAGACCAACTTCAGCGGCATCGCCTCTTCAGCGGTTGATCAGGCCCGGCAGCTTGTCGGTCAGGCGGTGGGGGAGCGCGTGGCGGCGGTGGAGGAGCGTGCGGACTCCGCGGCCCAGGAGGCGCTCGCCCGGGCCCGGGCCCGGGCCGACAGCATCATCCAGGAGGCGGAGACGAGGGCCGAAGTGGTCCGTGCCGAAGCCCGCAAACTTGCAGCCGACCTCCGCGCTGAGGGGAACCGCAGGGCCGATCAGGTCCTCGCCGAGGCGACCAACCCGGTGGCGCGGGTCGCGGCCAAGGCCGTGGCGGATCGCATCCGCAAGGAAGCGGACGACAAGGCGAACGCTCTGGTGAACGAGGCCGACCAGCGTGCCGAGTCCCTGTTGGCCGAGGCTCGCCGGCGCGCCGATGCGATTCTCGAGGGAGGGTAGGGACGGGGGAGAAAGACAGACGG
>JABMPG010000840.1 GCA_013203855.1 bacterium | reverse complement strand
TTCATCGACCACGGCACCGGAGTGGTCATAGGTGAAACGACACAGATCGGCGACAATGTAAAGATCTACCAGGGCGTCACCCTCGGCGCCCTGAGTTTCAAAAAGGACGCGGATGGAAATATCATCAAGGGTGGGAAACGTCATCCCACCATCGGAAACAACGTCACCATCTACGCCGGAGCGACAATCCTCGGCGGCGACACCCTCATCGGAGACGAAGCCATCATCGGAGGCAACACCTGGATCACCCGCTCAGTCCCCCCCGGCGCGACCGTCATGATCGGCCGCGACGGCAAGCAAACCCTGAGAGAGCGGAACGGAATCGAAGAGAAGTGACGGCAACAGCCAACGCCGAGATCTCTCACGAGAATGCCCTGTCCTCGTCCACCCGCAAAACGGCTTAAAATGGCTGAACCGCAAACTGCCTTGAACTCAATACTCAATACTCAAAACCCAAAACTCTCCGCACCAATCGGAGTCTTCGATTCCGGCCTGGGAGGACTCACCGTGGCCGGCGCGATCCGCCGCGCGTTCCCCGACGAATCGATTCTCTACCTCGGCGATACCGCCCGCGTGCCCTACGGAACCAAGTCGCCCGAGACGGTGCTGCAGTACACCCGCGAAAACATCGCCTTCCTCCTGTCCTTCGGAGTGAAGGCAATCGTCGCGGCCTGCAACACTGTGTCCGCCGCCGCGTTGCCGAAGCTGGAAGAACATTACCCGACGCCGGTTCTAGGCGTGGTGGAGATGGGCGCCGAAGCGGCCCTCGCCCCCCTCAAGAACCCCCGACGCATCGGCGTCATCGGCACCGAGACCACCATTGCCAGTGGCGCCTATGTTCACGCCATCCATAAGCGGGCGCCGGACGTCGAAGTCCTTCAGAAGGCCTGCCCGCTTTTCGTGCCGCTCATCGAGGAGGGATGGCTCGACCACGCCGTCACCCGCCAGGTCGCGGAGGAATACCTCTCTCCCATGCGCGAGACGGGGATCGACGTCCTGATTCTCGGCTGCACCCATTATCCCTTGATCCGGCGCCTCCTGCAGGACTTCTTCGGTTCCCAAGTGCGGGTTGTGGATTCCGCCCAGGCGATGACCATCGCTCTCGGAAAATCTTTCGACGAGGGACAGGTCGACCGCGCCCCCTCCGACGCCACAAAATCCACACGCTATTTCGTCACCGACCGCTGCAATCACTTCCGCGAACTCCTCGAGGCCTTCCTTGGCGAGAATGGAATCGAAGTCGAACAGATCGGCTCGGACGTTCTCACCGAAGCCTTCGAAAAGCGAATGAAGAAGATCCGGGAACAACATCTCTAGATGTAAAAGCCGCGGGGCTCTTGAGCAAATCCTCTCCTCGCCCGCATCCCGAACGCCCGAAGATTGCCTGCGCATCGACCCCATGCTATATTCGCGCCTTGGAGTGCCCCATCCCGACGCCAGCGCGCACCGGTCGGAAGCGTCTATCCGCCGCGGAGTTGAAATGGCAACCATCAGCTACAGCCTGAATCTGCCAGTCGAACTCACACGGCTCTGCGCCAACGCCTGCGGATTCTGTCCCTATCCCTATACGGCCCACGATCCCCTCCTGCCGATCACCCGGATCCGAAAAGCCATTCAGCGGGCCCGGCGACTCGGAGGGACACTCGTCGAGTTCACCTGCGGAGATGAGCCCGAGGTCTACCCCGAGATCATCCAATCCCTCCAGTACTACGGTCAGCATGACTTCCTGAGTTACTTGATTAACGGCGCGAAGCCCGCCCACTTCTCCCCACAGTCCACTCCACTCCCGGTCCGCCTTGACATCGGGACCCGCACCCAGAAGGACTGGACCGTTCTCGCGCGACACTTTTCATACGCCCGACTCCTCCTCACCAGCCTCGACCCGATAGTCCTCTCTTCGGAAGCCCTCGCCGGCTCACGGACCCAGATCCCCGAAAGCAGACTTCAGTCCATCATCGACGCCGCCCAGGCCGGCCTCTCCCTCACCACCGGCACCATGATCGGAATCGGCGAATCGAAGGAATCACGCGAAAAGACCATGAAGGTACTGGCCGCCCTCTGCCGAAAAACCGACCACGTCCAAGCCGTCCTCCTCCAGGCCTTCCGCCCCCATCCCGCCACCCCCATGG
>JABMPG010000839.1 GCA_013203855.1 bacterium | reverse complement strand
GTCCCAGCACCAGCCGGGGTTCGGGTTCGCCTCCAGTAACTTGATATTGCCCTCGGAGTCCGCGCGGAAGTCGAACCGCGCATAATCCCGACAGCCCAACCGCTCGAAGAGAGCATTCGAATAGTCGAGAAGACGCCGCTGAGACTCATCGTCCAACTCAGCCTCCTTATATCGGATCTGCGTCCAGTAGGGAGAATCCGGCATCCACTTCGATTCATACCCCAGAATCTGGGGCAGATCCGGGTCCAGCCCGGAATAATCAACCTCCAGAACAGGCAGCACCTTGTACGTCATCCCCGGGTTGCCAACGACACCCACCGAGTACTCCGGACCCGTGAGAAACTCCTGAACCAGAATGGAAACCGAGCCAAGAGTGTGACGGATCCAGTTCACATGATTCAGCAACTCGTCGGCGCTACGGACCACCGCGTGCTGCGTGATGCCGATACTACTGTCCCCGTAGTTCGGCTTGATCAAAGCCGGGAACGTCGAGGGCAGAGTCGGCGCGTTATCATCGGCTCCCAGATAAGACTCCATCGGCACCGGCACTTCAAGCGACTCCGCAATGGCGCGAACCAGATTCTTGTTGTAGCAAAGCCCAAGGCACGCAGGACCGGCCCCCGAATAAGGCACCTGAAGCATCTCCAGAACCGCGGGCACATGAAGCTCGAGAAAGGCATCGTTCAGAAAACCCTCATCACACAGATTGAAAACAAAATCGGGCGGCTCGGAAACGAGGGCACGGATCAGGTTCTGATGATTGTCCAGATAGCGGAACCTGAACTCGCCAAGCTCGGCCAAAGCCTCCTTCATCCGGTCGATCGTATCCATGTCCTCAGAATTAAAGACCCCCTCATTCTTCACCTTGTCCGGCAAACTCGGATCGCCCTGCAGCACCGTGATACACTGGAAGGCGGGAGCCGAACGGGCAACAGCGGTGGCCTTGCGCGGGGGAGCCGTGGCGGTAAGAATGAGACGGTGAGCCATCATGCCAAGGTCCTGCCCACGAGTCGATTCCGATTCGACGGTGCCATGAAGACGCACTGTCTGATAGCCGACCTTTTCCAGCAACTCATGAATCTGCTCCCGAGTATAAACCCGTTCGGCGTAAAACTGGTCGGCAATAATCCCCTTCTCGGCGTGCGTGATCACCTCACGGGTAACGATGCGCCGCCTATCCTTGGACAAAGCACGCTCCCGACAGACAAAATGATCCTTGTCGATCCACTCCCACGACCGCGCCTCGAAGTGGTCCCGCATCCATTCACCCTCCACGATATCAAGCACCAACGTCCCTTGGGGAACGAGAACACGGGCAACATTGCCCAGAACCGCCTCGTCATCGGCCGGATGCTCAAAATACCCAAAAGAGTTCCCCATCAGAGTGACGCAATGGAACGGTTCGTTCTTCCAGCGCAACTTCCGCGCATCCCCTTCATGAAAGTGAACGGACAACCCCCCCGCCCGCGCGCGTTTCCGCGCCAGGCGGATCAGATAGCGTGACCGGTCCATACCGGTCACGTGTCGGAAGCCGCGCTCCGCGAGTTCGAGTGAGTGACGACCCTGCCCGCAGCACATGTCAAGAATCCGGTCGTTCGGCTCGAGACGGGCGAGGCGCACGATCATATCGACGTCGCGTCGGGTGTTTTCAGGATTCTCCACCACGTCGCCGTCAGTCTTGACATACAGCGAGTTGAAAAGAGTCTTCCACCATTCGGAGGGCAAATGCCGCTCCAGGTCCGAGACCGGTCCGAGCGTGCGCGTCTGAGGTACCGCGCTGCGGCTTCGATTGCGGGAAGCCGCCACAGTCTGTTTCCCATTCATCATTCCCAAAACCCTTTCCGGAGCATATGCCGCCCCGCCTCCCCCTTCAAAAAGGAAGGCATCATCGTCCTGCCGGATCCGCCACCAGGCGGTCTTGGTTCCGGTTGGATACAAACCCAAATCGGATTATACCCGATTGCGAAATATGTCAATGGCAAATCGAGGGAATTTTTGCCGAGAAGCCAGGCGCAACGCGCCGCACATCTCCCCCCTCACGAAAACCCCCGGACGGAGTCCCTTGAAGCGCGGAAGCCATGCTTCCCCGCCCATCTTCATTCATCTCCAACGTCCCGAAAGAACATGAATGCCTGGCCCCAGACTCCTGACCACTGTTTTTCAGAACTCAAACGGCTCCCCAGGCTCAAAGGCCTTCTGAGGAGTCCAGACATGGGCAGTGCCACCGACCAGACGAAAAACAGCCATCGAATCATACCCCGCAGCGTCAATCCACGGCTTGAGAACGGGAAATTTCTCCACCGCCGCCTTCTTCAAATCCAGATCCTCCAACTCAATCACTCCCCCACGAAGACGAAGCTGCGTATGACTGCCCGAGTCGAAATAGCACATCTCGACAAGGGCATTGCGCCGCATCTCACGATAGACCTCCTTGATCTTCCCCGTGCAGAAGGTAATACCCTCGCCATCCGCACGAAAGGTCATTATAC
>JABMPG010000838.1 GCA_013203855.1 bacterium | reverse complement strand
GCACTACGGCAGCCCCGTTTACGAGGCCCCAAAGCGCAAGTGGTCCTGGGACACCGCCCTGGGCGGCATCAACGGCCCCCCCGGAGCCCCTCGGGTCATCGAACTTTCCAAACTCGCCTGGGACATGCCCTCCCCTAACTAGGCCAAGTCGAGGAGCATTGAACGCAGGACGGAGAGCAAACCCGCCTTCTCGGGCACAAGACTTTCGACGCATGCTACGAAGATATCAAAGCCCACATCCGGCCCTGGTCCGGAGCTCCCGGTTCGCGGGCCTGCCTTCGGGCTCCTTTTTTATTGCTCCCTTCGCCGGATCAGCTGTATAAGGGCTTTACTGGCCTGAGGGGTGGGTTTTGCACAGGCCGGGAGTGGGGTGGACCGGGTGTGGGGCCTGGAATTGTCTGATGCTTTTCGTTTTTTTCAGGAGATCTTTTCTCCCCTTCTTTTCGTGCTGGTTTCCTCTTTTTCCCGTCCTTCGATGGGATAAATTCCTTGACTACATATGGCCTATCGAGTATCCTCCGCGTCAATATGTTGTATGCGCAGCCCCTTTTCTCGGTGAAGGTCTGATATTCCACGAGTTGAGAAAATCCTCATCCGCCTCTCGATGCCCACCGGCGGGGGCCGCTTCCTTGGAAGCGGGGAAAGGTTCTTCAAAAGCGCCCTTCCAGTGACTGCTGTCAAGTTGATGCTATTGTCGCCTGTTCCGTCTGTTTGCGCTCCCCTTCTTGTGGCGATGAGCCGATTCCAGCGAAACGAGAATCCCTGACATGTTCTTTAAGCGCATAGAAATGACTGGTTTCAAGTCCTTCGCCACCAAAACGGTGGTCGATTTCCAGTCCGGTGTGACCGTCGTGGTCGGGCCGAACGGCTGCGGCAAGTCCAACATCTTCGACGCCATCCGATGGGTCTTGGGCGAACAGAGCGCCAAGTCCCTCCGAGGCACGAAAATGGGCGATGTCATCTTTCAGGGCTCGGCCACCTATAAGCCCATGGGGTGCGCTCAGGTCTCCCTCGTCATCAACAACGAAGACAGCCGCCTTCCCATCGATTACTCCGAAGTCAGCCTCACCCGTCGCCTCTACCGTTCGGGCGAGAGCGAGTACGCCATCAACAAGATCCCCTGCCGCCTCCGGGACATCCACGAACTCTTTCTGGACACGGGCGTCGGGACCGAGTCCTACTCCATCATGGAGCAGGGGCGGGTCGACGACATCGTCAAGAGCCGTCCCGAAGACCGCCGTGAGCTCTTCGAAGAAGCGGCCGGCATCTCGAAATACAAGGCCCGCAAGGCCGAAGCCCTGCGCAAACTCGAACGCACCGAGCACGACTTGATCCGCCTGGCCGATCGCATCGCCGAAAGCCGCACCCGGACTATCAGCCTCAAGCGGGCCGCCAGTAAGGCCGAGCGCTACAAGAGCCTGCGCGATGCGGCCGACCTCGTGGAAAAGAAACTCCTCTCCGCCGATCTGCGAACCCTCTCCGCCGATTTCGAGAAGATCCAGAAGGCCTTCCACGACGCCGAAGAGCGGCTTGACGTCGTCCGCGCCCAGAACTCCGCGGTGGAAGCCCGCCGCGCCGATCTTCTCCTCAAGATCGAACGGGCAGACGCCCTCCTGCGCGACCTCAGCCAGCAGAAGGAAGACCAGCGCCAGTATATCCACGACGCCGCCACGGAGGCCCTGCGCCTCAAGCACCTCGCCGAGGCCGAACGCCAGCGCGCCCAGGATTTCCTCAAGCAGATCGACGACAACTCCTTGCGCAAGGACGAGATCACCGCCAACCTTGCCGAGATCAACGCCGAGGAAGCGCGCATCTCCGTCCGCCAGATCGCCCTCGAAGCCAAGCAGAACATCCGTCGAGCCGAATACGAACGCCTCCGGGCCGATACCGACTCCACGCGGGACAAGATCCGCGAACTGCGTAAGGCTCTTGAAAGTTCCACGTCCGAGAGAGAGCGCCTCCAGAACGAGCAGACCCGCCTCCAGATGCAGGTCGAGCAGGCCGGCTCATTCATTGAGGATTTCCAGCGCCAGAGCACCGAGCAGGAAACCGTCCTGGAGCGGATGGCCGACGAGATTGAGTCGAAGAAGCAGCTCTTACAGCAGAGCGAGGAACGGCTCAAGGAACTCCAGGAGAGCCTCAACCGCAGCCAGAACGAAGGGATGACCGAGTTCAAGGCCCGCGACACGCTCCGCGCCGAGCATCGCCAAGTCGAACGCCTGCTCGATGACGCCCGCTCCCGACACGGCGCGCTCGAGCGTCTGGCACGCGACTACGAAGGCTACTACCAGGGCGTGAAGGCCGTCATGCTCGCCTCGGTCGAACACCGCCTGGACGGCGTCATTGGCGTCGTGCCCGAACTGGTGCAGTCCATCAACTCCGAGCACGACGTGGCCATCGAGGTCGCTCTGGGCAACCACACGCAGGACATCGTGGTTCGCAACGATGGCGAAGCCAAACGCGCCATCGAGTTCCTCAAGTCCTCCCGCCAGGGCCAGGCCACCTTCCTGCCCCTGAACGTCCTCGAAGGCTTCGAAGGAGGCCGTGGAATCGACGAGGTCCTGGGCCGGCCCGGCGTCGTTGGACTCGCCTCCCGCCTCGTGACCTACGATCAGTACATTCAGAAGGCCGTCTTCAACCTGCTCGGCCGAACGATCGTCACCGAGCACCTCGACATCTCTATGCGGCTTATCCGCGACGGCAAACGCAACCGCTACGTCACCCTCGAAGGCGAACTCACCTTCCCCAGCGGCGCCATGACCGGCGGCAGCCGGCGCCAGTCCCAGATCATGTCCCGCCAGCGCGAGATTACGGACCTCGCCTCCAAGGTGGAAGAACTCACCGCTTCGGAGGCCGACTTCTCCCGCCGCATTCGAAAACGCGAAGAGAGCATGGTCGCTATCGAGGCCCAGTGCGCCAAGATGCGCGAGCAGATTCAGGAAATGAAACTCCAGATCGGCCAGGGGAAAACCGAGCTGACCGCCCTGAGCGAATCGCGCAGGCAGCGAGCGGCTCTTTTCGAGGATCTGAAGAACCGCGCCGAGTCCAGTCGAACCGATTCCGACCGGCATGGCCGCGACCTCGCCGATCTGACCGCCCGTCTCGGCGAAGCCCAGGGCCGCATCGGAAAGCAGCGCGAGGACCTGGCCCTCATGGAAGAGGCGGTCTACGAGCGCAACAGCGAAGTCGACGCGCTGGGCGATCACGTCAGTCAGGTCGATCAGGAAATCGCCCACCTGAGCGCCCGCTCCTCCCATCTGCGCGAAAACGCCCTGTCCCTGCACAACCAGCGACAGAACATGAGCCGCCGCGAAACCCAACTCCTCAACGACCGCCAGCGCAGTCTCGAGTCATCCAAGGGCTACGTCGAGCAGTCCGCCCGCGTCGAATCGGAAAAGGCCGAACTCGAGAAGGAAGTCGCCGGGCTCGACGAAAAGCGCTTGACCGCCGCGAAGGAGAAGGAAGAATCTCAACAGGCCAACCACCGCGAGAGCGATCAGGCCTCGCGCCTCTATCGCGAGCTCAACGAAGTCACCACCCGCCACAGCGAAACCCAGGCCGAATTCGTCAACACCCAGGCCATGCTCCGCCAACTTCGCGACAAGGCCCGCGAGCGCTTCCACTCGACCGTCGAAGATATCGCCGGAGAGATGGGCGAAGTCGAGGAAATGCGCACGGACCTTCTCGACGAACTCGAAAACCTGAACGCCGACCTGGCCCTCATC
>JABMPG010000837.1 GCA_013203855.1 bacterium | reverse complement strand
GTGGGGGGGGCTTTGGGGGCCCGGGGGCGCTACGGTTTGGCGGGTGTGGTTCAGCGCGGCGCTTCAAGCGCCTTTCCCTGGGGGACGGTCGCGGTGAACCTGCTGGGGTGCCTGATGTTTGGATTTCTCTGGGCTGTGGCAGAAAAACGGCTTTCGGTCAGCGGCGAGGTCCGGGCCGCCATCTTCATCGGGTTTCTCGGGTCTTTTACGACCTTTTCGACATTTGCTTTTGAGACGGCCGCCCGGCTGCAGGATGCGGAATGGGTTTCCGCGCTGGGGAATCTGGCTCTGCAGAACCTGATCGGAATAGTCTGTATTTTTCTCGGCTTGGCGCTGGGAAGGCTGGTCTAGCAAAGGAGAATCGCCATGCAGGCGCCCCAGGAAGCAGAATTGCTGCGCATATTCATCGGCGAGGACGACAAACACAACGGGCGGCCGCTTCACGAGGTGATTGTGCGCGAGGCCCGGCAGCGGGGCATGGCCGGTGCGACGGTCCTGCGCGGGGTTCTAGGGTTCGGCGCGCATAGCCGGATGCATACGGCGAAGATCCTGCGCCTGTCCGAGGACCTTCCCCTGGTCATCGAGATTGTGGACCATGCCGAACGCATCGAAGCATTTTTGCCCTTCCTCGATAAGGTGATCGGAGAGGGCATGGTTACGGTGGAGCCGGTTCGCGTGCTTACCTACCGGGCTCCCCGAAAAGGCTAGACGTTTCGCCTCTATCGCGTCCCCTTCAAACTGAAGGAGAATTCTTGCTCTTCTCCGTCCAGGCTGAGGATCACTGTGCCTTTCATGTCCTGGTCCATGGGCCAGGGATAGATGGTGGCTTCGTAGGGGAAATCCACGCAGACGACGGGGGCGTCCTTTCCTTCGAGGGAGACGCGGATTTTGGCCCTTTCGGGCTTGCCGGTCAGGATGACGTAGAGGGAGTCCTTGCCGAAGGGGGAGCGGATCCGGAAGGCGTGGAGTTCGCCCCAGGTTTCATCGACGTCTGTCTGGAAATGGCCGTCCCTGAGGGGCGCGATCGTGGGGAAGGCTTGCCATGCGTTGGCGGGAAAAGACAGCGCCACGAGACCGTCCGCCGGAACCTCGACCTCCACCTTCCCCTCGCCCCACGTCATTTCGCCGGCGGTTTCCGTCCCGCGATAGACCCGGGCGGGTTTTCCGGATTCGAGGTCGTCGCGGATCGAGCCGAACTCGATGGGGACCTGAATGTCTTCGTGGACCTGGTTCATGAGGACCACCCAGAAGCGGTCTTTGCTGCGGGCCGTGAGGTAGTCGACCCGGATATCCGGGATGGTCAGGGGTTTGCGGTCGAGAAGCAGCGACGCGCCTTCGTCGTCGTAGAGGCGTCCGGGTGCCGATCCGTAGATGCGGTTATCGAACTGGGCATAGCCGCGCTGCACGACGTAGGGGAAGTTGATCTTCCCATCGGAGCGGGTTTCGGCGTCGGCCACGAGGAAGTCGATGGTGGCGGCGAGGTGGACCGAGATATGGGTGCAGTAGAGGCCGGTGATATCTGGCCCGACGTAGGGATAATCCTTCTGCATGTAGAGGTCCGTGAAGCCCGAGATATAGTAGCCGGGATAGTTGGCAAAGCGGCCGATGATGTTGTTTCGGGCATAGGTGCGGAAGATCTCGCGCTTGGTGTGGCGATAGAGCCGCATGAGGTGGGCGGCCTGCTGGACGATGGAGGTGTTCTTGAAGCCCTCCGGGCTGAGATACGTCGTGGGCTGTTCGAATCCCCGGCCGACCTGAGAGACCTGCCACGCCGGAACCTGGTGTTCGGGGCTGTCACCCGGCTTGCGCGGGTAGCCGATTCGGAATTTCTCGGGGCCGCGCCAGCGCATGCTGGTGTAGTCCTCATAGGAGCCGTACTCCCCGCCGGGGTGGATCGTTATGTCCCCTTGGGGGATGAGTGGCTGGGACCACATGCCGGCGATCGTGTAGAACCCGCCCTCCTCGGCCGCACGCAGATAGAGCGGATCCCGCGTCAGCTCGTACATGTCCGGCAGTTGCCACCAGGCCGGATAGAACATCACGTTGTAGTGGGGTCGGATTTCCAGATAACGTGTCTTTTCGCCGAAGACTTCCTGGTCGATGAACTCGCGGCAGCGCTCTTCCAGTTCGCGGAAGGTGGCGTCCTTGCCGTCGAGTTTCCAGGCACCCATCCAGGCGGCCCACGCGGGACGGCCCCATCCCAGGGACTCGCCCTGGCGGGTCATCTCCAGGCGCTTGAAGGCGATGTCGCGCATCCAGGGGTTGGCACGGCTCGTCAGGTCGTAGAGACCTTGCCAGTAGAGGACACCCCATTCGGCGCTGGGGACCTGGACCTCGGCGTCTTTGGGGTGCCGGAGTTTGTCGCCGGACCAGTTAAAGGCGCTCTCGGCCCGCGTCAGCGTGTATTCGATCGTGGGCAGAGCGCGGGTCTCGTAGAAGTTCTCGTCGCCCGTGAGCCGGACGACCGACATCATCGTGAGGGGGGAACTGTGTCCGACTTTGTCCGGGCCTTCCACATAATAGAAACCTTTATAGCGGCTGTTCCATCCCGCCACTTCGGTGTTCCGCAGCAGGTCGAGAATGTTCAGCGTCGCCTCGGTCAGCGACGCATTCCAGGGCTTTCGATAGTCCTTTGTTTCGGTGATTCTTGTGGACGAGTATTCCAGACTTTCTTTCCAGTCGCCCGGGGTCACAAACAGGTTTACCGAGACCTCGAATGGCTGGCCGGCGGTGGTCCTGGAGTCTTCCAGGCCGAGGATGGGATAGAAGACGGAGGGCTGCACCTGGCCTTCGCCGTTCAGAATGCTGAAGCCGTATTTCGCGTTGAAGGGACTCGGCCACTCGAACGGAATCCGCGTCGGATCGGCCGCCACACCGAGGCACAACAGCCCCGGGACGCCCTCGGGCCGGACCTGGACGAGGGCCAGGGGATGAGGCGTGACCGTGCTGGTGATCATGAGGGGGCTGTCGGGCACGCGCTGGTACTGGTGCATGGGCGGCAGAAGGACGTACTGGGCCTCGTCCTTCGTCCAGGACTGAAAAGGAGCGAATCCGAGCGAGGCGTAGCCGTCCTTCTCGGGGACAAATTCAAGGGAGAGACGGGCATGCTGGTTCTCCGGGGCCATGCGCCAGGTTCCGGTAGATTCCGTCCCGGAGTCCGTCACGTAGTGCACCTCGACCCGGTCGGGACCCAGGTTGCGGGCGTCGACGGCGCGCAGTTCCTGGGCCGGGGCGGCGTAGAAGGGATTGCGAACGTCCAAGGGGACTTCGTACTTCTCGCCTCTCGTCTCGAAGGCGACGCGGGACACGGTGCTTTTCGGCCAGGACGGGTAGAAATTCGCCACCGTGACCGGGGCCTCGGCGCTCTGAAGAAGAAAGAGGTCTTCCTCTTCCATGCGCAGGGGCAATTCCTGCCAGTTCTCGTCCCATTTGACCTCGGTCGCACGGACGATCCGCTTGGCGTTTGGGCCGGTGACCTCGTAGAAGCGGAACCGCACCCGGTCGCCAGCCAGCCGGGCCAGCTCCCGGCGCTGGACCGGCCCGGTGATCGGCTCGGGGTCTTCGGGGAATCCGGTGGGCAGAGTGTTGGTCTCGACTTCCTTCGGCAAAACCGCGCAAGACTTCAGTCCCTCCTTGTCGATCTCGTTCGGATCGAAGTCTTCGGAGGTGAGAAGGATCGCGGCGCAGCGGGGATACCAGTTGGAGGTGTCGTGCAGGGCGATGACGTGTTCCCCTGCCCCGAGGTTCCGTTCGTCCACCTTCTCCCACTCCCAGCCCCAGCGCGGGTCTGGCCCGAGCACACCATGGTCGCCTGACTCCTCGGGAACGGGCTGGCCATCGACAATCAGGCGGTAGCGGCGGGCGCCCTGTCTGTCGGCATAGTCTTTGGAAAAAGTCCAGATATGGTAGGAGGCCTCCTGAGGCAGATCAATGACGGTGATGGCGTCGGAGTTGGCCTGAGTGGCAGTCAGGATATCCCCCTCGTCGCGATCGCCGAAAATGCGCCAGTCCCCGTGGAACTGGAAATCCTTGGCTTGGATCATCAGGATCGTTCCGGCGCTCTTTGTCTGAGTGGCGGACTGCTTCATCTCAGACGCCGGGGAGGACCACGTCACCTCGAGCCGGGGACGCATCTCGGCATTCTCAGCCCGGTCGGAATGGAACCGCGCATAGCCCCGTTTCGACTGGGCACCCGAGGCGAGAAGGATCAGGTTGAGGAGACGGTTCTCGCGGGCGGACTTCTCGACGACGTCGATGAAGGCGGGACTGGATTCGAAAACCACTTTGGCGCCGTTTTTGGCCGGGAAGTGGGTGATGGTTGCCAGGGGTTCCGGGGCAAAATCGCCGCCGGGGGTATTCCAATTCGTTTCATCGTCCTGACCGAGCCAGGTCACGAAGCGGGAGATGAGGCGGGTGTCGGCCAGGAGTTCGTGAAGGGCGATTTCGGACACCTTGCCGATGGTGTTTTCGAAGGTGAGAACAAGGCGGACTTGTTCGATGGTAGCATCGGCGGGTATGCCGGTGAGGGGAAATCCGAGGACGGTTCGCATCTCGCCCACGCCCTTTGCGGATGATGCGCCGACGCGCATGAGGGGGTCGAAGCGAGGCTTGTCCGGCGTTTCGGACCGGATTTCGACGAGGACGTGCCGGTAACTCTCCGAGGGGTGAACTCCCTGCTGGAAGGAGGCGGTCGAGCCCGCATCCTGGGCGTGGCCCGGCGCTACGGCGAGAAGCAAGGCGAGACTCCAGCAGATTCCACACGAGGCGAGAAGACGACGAGACATTTCAGATCCTTTGGGGGGTGTCTTTCCACATTCATTTCGAAACGCAAATCAGTATGGAGGGAGGGGAGAGGGTTATCAACGGAAAATGCGGAAATGTCGCGCGGATCGAGCCCTGCCAGTATGGGGGCGAGTCAGGGAATGTCGCCCCTTAGAAGGCCTTGCGGCGTTGTTGTGTGCCTGCTACGGTTGTGGCGATAAGGTGTTCTCTGAAGACCTTCACAT
>JABMPG010000836.1 GCA_013203855.1 bacterium | reverse complement strand
TCGGTGACCTTCTCCGCCAGGGGCCGCCCCTCTTCGTCCGGTTTGGCGCCGGTCCGGTCCCACAGCATCCCGGAAGCAGGGCGGTTGGTCGTGCCCTCGCCCCTGAGTTTCGCCACTTCCTGCTGGGGCGAGCGGGTGACCCGATAGGAGCGATCCCCGAGCGTGAAATCAAAGGTCACCTCGGTCGGAACGTCGATCTCGGCATGGTCGCTGCGCATATCGGCGGCGTCCCGATCCTTGCCCGAGGTCTCGCCATAGAGGGCGAAGCAGATCGCGTCGAACAGGGTCGTCTTGCCGCCGCCCGTCGGCCCGTGAATCAAAAACAGGGACTGGCCGTCGAGCTCGCCGAAATCGAGATCCTGCTGGCTGGCATAGGGTCCGAAGGCCTGGAGAACGAGTCGAACGGGTCTCATGTCACGCCTCTCTCTCGGCTTGGCGCAGCCGGTCGGCCACCCGCACAAAAGTCTCCCGCTCCGCCTCGTTCAGCGGGCGTTCCATCACCTGCTCGAAAAAGTCGCCGAAAAGATCGAGATCAGTCTGCTGGCGATGGTCCCCCCGGCTAGCGGCAGTCTGCTCGACCGGCGCGAAGAAGGGGCGCTCGATGTGCAGGACGTTGGGATAGATCTCCCGGATGCGCCCCAAAGCGTCATAGACCGCCTTGTCGTCGAGAAGCGTCACTTTCAGGTAATCATCCCTGGATTCGCCGTTCTCCGGTCCCTTTAGGATTTCCTCAAGCATCCCCTCGATGCACCGCACCCGCCGCTTCCCGGAAAGGGCAATCCGCTCCACCTCAACCTTCCCCGCCGCATCGATCTCGACCACATTCACCGACTTGACGTGAGCGGCCTCCTGGAACGAATAGGGAAAGAGCGAACCGGCATACTGGATCACATCTCCCTCGACCTTCTGGGGCCGGTGAAGGTGACCGAGCGCAACGTAATTGAAACCATCAAACCGCGCCGCCTCGACCAGGCCTGCGCCGCCGATGCTCAGGGGACGCTCCGACTCGCTTTCCTCGCCGCCTTGCACGAAGGCATGGGCCGCCAGAATCGAACGGCCAGCCTTTGTCCGGGCAACGCACTCGATCATCCGGCCCATCGCCGAATCGTGCTCGCGAACATCCTCGGCCCTCAGCCGGTCGCGCACCAGCGCCGGTTCGGCATAGGGCAACAGGAACACCTGCACGGGACCGTGCTTGTCCTGAATAGTCAGCCCGACCGGCGTACTCTGCACCACCCCTGCAACATGCAAGCCGTGCTCCTTCAGAAGCCGCCAGCCGAACTGCAACCGCTCCGGACTGTCGTGGTTGCCCGCCAGAAGCCCTACCGGAACCTTCAGGTCCACCACCAGCCGCGTCAGCGTTTCGTCCAGCAATCGCACCGCGTCGGGAGGCGGTACGGATCGGTCATAGATATCGCCCGTGATCAGCACCAGATCGGGCTTCGCATCCCGGACCAGTTCGATGAAATGGTCGAGCAGAATAGCCTGATCGTCGGTCAGATGGACACCATGAAAGATGCGGCCCAAGTGCCAGTCGGCCGTATGCACCAGTCTCATCGCAAACTCCTTCGGGAGGAAAAAGAAAAGGAAAACGGACTACCCATCGTCACGGCCCTGATTGTGCCACATCGGCGGGCGCGATGCACCCAGAGGGGTTCGGAACCCAGCCCCAAAACTCTATCACAGGAAATGCCCCGTTCGTCCGCTCCTGAGCCCTCACGAATGCCCCAACGCCAACCTCAGAACTCCGCACGTTCTGCCGCAAGCCCCGTCTTGAAATGCGTGGCGTCCGGCCGGGCGAAATCGTCGCCGCTGATATCCACAAACCCCAGCGTCACAAGGCCCACGACGAAGTCCGCGATCTCGATGGGATGGATCTCCAGGATGTGGCCAACGCCAACACCGAATGGATCCGTCCACCCCTCCTGAACCATCTCGTCCTGGATCGAAAAAATGCCGAACTTATTGAAGGACTGCCCGCCGCCGCCCGGCCGCCCCTGGCTCCAGCCCGTGCCGAGTCCCGCGTAACTCAGCGAGTAGAATGCGAGCGGGCCCAACGACAGCCACGCTCCGCCAACGGGCGCCAGCGCCAGATTACGGTTGTAGGACCAGTGCAGCGCGATTGCGCCAGAACCGCCGATGCCCACGGACACCCAGCGCGTCACATGAGCCTCAAACCCAAGGCCAATCGGGATGCCCACGCTCAGACTCAGCACGTCGAGCACGTCAAGAATGCGGTCGGGAATGAAAAGCAGAATCCGCCGTGCCACTCCCCCGGCGAGCAAATCCCCCAGACTCGCATCTTCGGCGAGAGCGAAGCGGGCCATCTCGTCACTTGACAGCGGACGGGCCGGGGCGAAAGCCTTCCGCAAATCCGCTACTGCCGCCATCGCCTGTCCCCAATCCGCCGCAGCCACAGCCGCACTTTCCCGCGCGGCCAAAGCAAGCGATTCCGCATCGGACAAAGGAACGCCCTGGGGCGCGCCAAGCGTTACCGCCGCCATCAAAACCACGCACATCATCAGCAGACCAGCGATTGCGCTTCTCATTCGATTTCTCCTTTTTCGTGAGTCGCGCGAGGCGCGACCAGCAGAGCGAAACGATCGGTTTTAGAATGCCTCTTCTCGAAAGCCGGAAAGGGAATCGAATAAGGAGCGTCGGCCGGGTCGGCCAGAATCATGCGCGACTGCGCCTCATCGTATCCCACTGCGACCTCATAGTGCCAGATGCCGCCCCACTGCTTGCGGCTCACGATAACGGGTCGGCCCAGCGAGATTTGCCCACGGATCTCCTCGGGAGAAAGTCTCAACAGAAATGCTTCTAAACCATAGGACTCCGCGCACGCCTTCAGGTCTCCGGCCGCAATGCCTGGGCCCGTGGACCGCCCCCCGGCAACATCGCTCAGAACGTTGGCGGGGCTCGTGGGACGGCCCCAGTAGGAGCATACGATCGCCAGTGCCGCTGCCCCGCAATCGGTCCGGCCCGTCTGCCGCTGATGCTCAAAATCAACGAACGTCAGACTCGACGGATCTTCCACGTCCGCCAGATCAAAACGCCGGGTGCCACTGCACGCGCTCAGGCCCAGGGCCGGAACGAGAAGGAAGAGCAAGAGAACGCGGGAAGACATTGGCATATATGCTCCGAAGCAAGGCCCATACGCTCACCCGAGAGCCCTGGAACCCATCGGTCCTTCAGAGCTTCGAGCCGCCTACCCCCTCCGGCTAACATGGAAGATGCGCCGCCGCTTTTCAAGCCGAAAGCGCAGCTTGAAAAGAAACCATCCGCTAGCCATGATACGCCTTCCGCCTGTTCCCGGGCAGAAGGAATGGAGTCGGCCTTGCATTCCCACAATGACACGACCGTGAAACGAGCCGCCCTGCTGGTGGCCACTGTGGCCTCCTTCGTGACCCCCTTCATGGGCTCGTCGGTCAACAT
>JABMPG010000086.1 GCA_013203855.1 bacterium | reverse complement strand
CCCTTCTATAGACCATAGTGTCGAGATGGGGTCCGAGGTTGGAGAAAAAACGGAAGTTTTTTGCAGACTGAGGAAGAAAAGACTTCCTGGGGGGACGGCTGACGTCCTCTGGCGAAAGGGACTATTCGTACCGCCGCCATTCGCGCGCGGGCGTTCCTGCGGTCCAGACTATTTCGAAGCGCAGGAAATCCGAGTTGGGCCGCTGGTTCAGGTAACTCGCCCGCACCCAGTCGGGCGAACGGCCGATGTGTTCGAGGCGGACTTCGTCGATGATTCCCCGGAAGAGATAGTTTCCACCGAGGGGCCGGTTGCGGCGGCCGATGAGGAGTTCGAGGCCGTTGGTCAGGGGCGGCATGTTCGACAGGTTGTGTTCGCCACCCGATTCTTCTCCGTCGACGTAGCCATAGCCCCGGTCGGCCACACGCACGAAGACGACGTGATGCCAGGTGTTTGCCGCGAGCGATCCCGGTGCGGTATAGTAGTATGTGCTGGCGGAGCGGAAGGCGATCTTGTCTTCGCCCCAGCCGTAGGACCATTCGTTGTCAACCGCGCCGTATTGCTTGGCCGCGACCATCATAGTGGAGAGGGCGTCCTTGCGGATCCACGCCGACAGTGTGAAGGGCGAGCTGCCGAAATTGAGACTCCCCGCGTCGGGAATGGTGATGTCGTCGGCGCCATCGAAGACCATGGCTCCCGCGATAGCCCCGCCGCCTGGGGTTGCGCCGTTTGCGGTGCCGTCGTTGCTCTGGATCGTGGCGTCGAAGGTGTCGCCCAAGTGCCACACGCCGCCGAAGCCCGTGCTCCACACGCTCTCGGGCGCGGCCGGCGCGGGTGGGTTGGCATTGCCCCAGTACATCTCGATATAGTCGGTGTCGCTGCCGCCGTCAATCCTGGGGACGCGCACCCACACGCACGATTCGCCTGCCGTGTTCCATCGCTCGATCTCGCGTGGCAGGATCGTTCCGTCCGGATCGCGGAACATCAGATCCGCGCCCCCCGCCTGAAACTCGTCGTACTCGAAATCGGGCTCGGTGATACGGACCAGCAGCGGAAATTCCTCGAGATTCTCGCTCTGTTCGAGATTGTGGAAGATAACGTGCGCCATCCGGCTCCATCCCAACGCGCCCTGCCCTACTTCGACTGTCGCCTGGGGCACGACCAGACCGAGATTATCGATCAAGTCGGAGATCGTCAGTTCGTAGGTGGTCGAGGCCACGACCGCAGGGCTGACCTGGAGCAGCGCGGCCTTCTCGCCGGGCAACCAGGTCACGCCAGTCACGCTCAGGTCGCCGGTTAGCGCATAGTTGGCCGCGTTGCTTACGGTGCTCTGCTCGGGTGCCGTGTCAAACACAACCTTAACGGTGCGGTTGTCCAGAACAAACGCGTCCAGAATCCGCATGCCAGAGAGAAGGCGGGTGAATGTCGTCCCGGATTGATTCAGATAGCTCGCCCGAACCCAGTCGGCCGACCGCGCCGTCTTCTCGAAGCGCAGTTCGTCGATAGCGCCCTGGAATTCGTGATTGCTGCCGGAGATATGATCCCGTCGGCCGATGCGGAAGGTCCGCGTATTGCTCAGCGTCGGCAGTCCGGACATGTCGTGGGGGCCTCCCGATGGCGCGCCGTCCACATAGGTATGCCCGGTGACGCCATCGCGCACGAAGGTCACGTGGCGCCAGGTGTTCGCCGTTAGAGAGCCGGTGGCCGTATAGAAATACTGATCGTTGCTCCGGAACCCGATATTGTCCGTGCCCCAACCCCATGCCCACTGCCGGGGCTCGTAGCCGTATTCCTTCGAGGCAATCATCATCGTCGCCAGCGAATCCTTGTTGATCCAGGCCGAGATCGTGAACGGCCCGTCGCCGGCATCGAGAGTATCGGCGTTCGTCACTCCCATCGCGTCGTTGCCATCGAAACGGAAGGCATCTCCTACGGCGCCGGGGGTGAGGGTCGGATACTGGGAGGAATCGGGCTCTGGGCTGGAGGCATCGTTGTAGTGCTGTGAGGCGTCGGTCCGTTCGTTGAAATGCCAGACCGCGCTCGTGCCGTTGGGCCAGACCGAGGCGTAGGGATAATATCCCTCCGTGCGCTGCTCGGGCGTCAGGGCCGCGCCGCCGCCCCCATAGTACATCTCGATTGTGTCACTGTCCGAGCCTGCGGCGATCCTCGGCACGCGAACCCACAGAAGCGCGTCCTCGATCGCGGGCCACTTCTCCACTTCAAAAGGGAGGAGTTGGCCCTCCCCGTCGCGGAACATCAGATCCTTCGGCTCGTTGACCTGGGTGGCGGTACGCAGCGCCGCCGAGACACGGACGAGCGCGGGGAAATCGAGCAGGTCCTCGGACTGAGCCGTGTTGTCGAACCCGATCCGCGTCCGGCCCTCATAGGACCACGTTCCCATCGTCACGGGCAGATTCTGGAAGGACAAGGCCCACCCGTCTTCGTCCTTCACGCCCTCGACCTTGATCTCGTAGGACGCGTCGCGGTTCAGACTGGGAGAGACCGACAGGACGACAGTCTTTCCGTCGGGCTGGACCGTGACTCCGGTGATCACACACGACCCGTCCGCTCGATAGCGGGGGACCACTCGATAGGAGCTGGCGTTTCCGGCGGTGGCCGTGTCCACGGCCTGGTTGAACCGCAGCCGGATCGTCCCGTCCGTATCGGCCTCGGCCATCTCGCAAGCGAGACCGGGCAGGTTCACCGGAATGGTCAGGTCCATCGAAACGGTTGAATCGGCCAGACGAAGCGTTCCGGTGGCGGCCTGATCGAAGGGCCAGTCGGCCACGCTCAGTTCGTAGGGATAGTAGGCCTTCTCCACGACCTGCGCGTCGGGACCGTAAGTCAGTTGCATCGTGCCGCTGCTGAGGGAGCCCTTCGTTGTGAAAAGGTAGAGATAGTCTTTTCCGAACGGCACCCGCACGCGGAAGGCGTGGAGTTGGCCGTAGGCAGCGGGGAGGGCGTACTCATAGTGGCCGGTGTTCAGGGGCGGCCGTCTGGGATAGAAGCGTTGCTCGCCCGCATCGAAGACATAGGTCGCCACGCTCTTCGGCGCGAGGGTGATCGAAGGCGGAACGCCCACGCCCTGCGAGATCGGCACGGGGCTTGCGCCCTGGTAACGCGACCACGCGCCGCCCGCAGCCAGTCCCGCCTTGGCGGTGTCGATCGCCACCTGCGCCGTCGTGGTCAGATCGCTCTGGCTCAGAAGGGTGACGAAGAACTTGTTGTTGCTGCGCGCGGCGATCCAGTCCACCCCCACGGTATCGATGTCGATCAGCCCGCGTTCGATCCAGGGAATCGCGCCTTCATGCCCGTAGATCTCGCCGGGCCTCACTCCATAGATATTGTTGCTGAACCAGGCATAGTTTTTCTGCTTGGAGAAGGGGAAGCGCACCTGCCCGCCTGAACGCGTCTGGGCCTCGGCAAAAATGAAGTCGTAGCCCCAGGCGAGATGGACCGGGATGTGATGATAGAAAATGTTCGTCACGTCCGGCCCGACATAGGGATAGTCGACGTGCTGGGGGATGTCCGTGTAGTCGCAGCGGGTGTAGCCGGGATAGTTCGAGAACTGCCCGATCACGCTGTTGCGGGCATAGGTGCGATAGATATCCCGATGGCTGGCGCCATAGAGTCGCATCAGATGGGGCGCCCAGGCGGCGTTGATGATGTTCGAGAAATACTCCTCGCCGCGGTAATAGGTCGTAGGCTGTTCGAGCCCGTAGCCGATCCGGGAAACCTGCCATCCCGGAACCTGCTTCTCTTGCACGTTGGCGGTATAGTCGGGAAAGTAGCCGAGACGATAGTAGTAATCCTCCCGCAGCTTCAGAAACTCGTGGCGGATCATCTCGCCGCCGGGGTGGATTGTCACGAGGCCGTCGGGGTGGCGGGGTTGGGACCAGAGCCCGGCGATGGTGTGGAAGCCGCATTCCTCCGCCGCTTCAAGAAACCGGCTGTTCCCCGTCGCCTCGTAGACATCCACCAAGTCCCACCAATAGGGATAGAACGAGATATTGTAGAAAGCGCTTCGCGTTACGGGCGTTTCCTGGCGACCATAGACGGCGGTTTCCACGAACTCCAGCGCCTCCTGCTCAATTTCGGCCAGCAGGTCCGGGTCGGGCCGCCAGCGGTAGATCTCCAACTTTTCTATCCACGGCCTCGATGAGTTGTAACTCCCGTTGAGATTGGGTTCCCCTCCCGGCAGGAAGAAGTCTTCCAACCAGGGATTCAGTTCGTCGGTGAGCCGATGCACACCCAACCAGTAGGCCGAGGAGTAGTATCCCCCTGGCGCCTGAAGCGGATACTGGTTCAGATTCTCCGCCGTCGGAATCTGCATGGCGCTGCCCTTGCGACTCAGTGTGAACTCCAAGGTCGGCATCGCGCGCTCGCGCCAGTAGGTCTCGTCGCGCGAGAGAAGAGCTGCGGAGAGAACC
Source organism: bacterium (assembly GCA_013203855.1). Classification (GTDB taxonomy): domain Bacteria; phylum Sumerlaeota; class Sumerlaeia; order UBA8349; family UBA8349; genus JABMPG01. Next base: position 11,967 of record JABMPG010000086.1, on the reverse strand, counting down.
GTCAAAGGCGAAGCCTGCTTGCTCAGGTTCACCGTCTCGGTGTCCCAGAACCCCTTGTGCTCGAAAGTCCAGCCGCTGTAGAAGGAGTCCATGATGAGATCCTTGATGTTGAGCACCGCCTCGGTGAGCGAGGCATGCACCGGCTTGCGGTAGTCCGGAACCTCCATGATCTCGTTGGAGAAGTACTCCAGCGCCTCGGTCCAGCGGCCGGGATAGTGCAGCAGGCGGAAGCGGACGACGTGGGTCTCTCCCGCCTGCCACCAGGACGGATCGGCGCCGAGGACGGGCGTGAAAATGCACGCCTGCGGCTTGTTGTTGTTGTTCATCAGGCTGAAGCCATACTTGCACTTGCGCGCGTTCGACCAGCGGAAATCCATCTCCCCCGGCTCGCAGACCGGCCCGAAGGTCGCGCTGAACGTGTCCGTGACGGGGGCCTGCAAGAGGCAGATCGGATGGGGTGTCATCTCGCTGAGAATCATCTCCGGACGCTTTGGGAAACGCTGGTACTGATAGAGGAAGGGCAACTGGAGAAATTCAACATCTTCCTTTTCCCAGGACTGCTGGACCAGCATGCCGACCGAGTAATAGCCCGTGTCGGCAGCCGTGATGGAGAAGGAGCAGGCCACATCGTGCGCCCCGGGCAGAAGCGTCCAGTAGCCGATCACGTTCTGGCCGTGCGCAACTTGGTAGTCGATTCGGACGGTGTCTGCGCTCTCCTGCGTGGCGGCTGTGGGAATCAGGATCTCGGGCGGCGCCGTCATGAAAGGATTGATCGTCCCGCGCGAATTGAAATCATAAACCTGGCCGCCCACGGTCACCTGAACCGCCAGGCCGGGCGTCTCCCAAACGGGATTGAAACTGTAGGCAGTGTAGGTCGTGATGTCTGAGTAAAGGAGAAACAGCGTCTCGGACGTGGCGGAACCGGGCGCGTCGATCCACTGGCCTTCCACGTTGAACGCGCTCTGTCGGACAATCCAGGTCTGGCCCTCACCGTCGGTATAGGGATGGAATGTCACCCGCAGATGCTCGTTCTGCAGGGAAGCGGCCGGCGCGGCCAGGGGAAATCTCGGGGCCGGACGCGCGTACCCTCCGCCACCGTCGACCGGGATCCAGACCGGCTCGGACCGGTATGCGCCCATGATCTCCTCGTCCTTGGTATTCGGGTCGGTGGCGCTGTTGGTGAAAAGAATCGCGTCAAATCGCGCGTGACGGTTGGTGGTATCCACCGCCTCGACCATATGCTCGCCAGCGGAGAGAGTGAGTTCCCCGGCAAGCTGCCAGCGCCATCCGTCTACGCCATGGTTGCCCACTTCGTCGAGCGGAATCTTGTCAATCACCGGCCGGAAAAGACGAACCCCGGGTAGCGTCGCATAGTCGCGGCAGCGGACCCAGACCTTGTAACTGTCCGCCTGGGGGATACTGATAGCCGTCTGCGCAACCCCGATAGGCGGCTCCGCGCCGGTGATCGGGCTGATCTTCAGCATGACGTCCTGATAGGCGGCCGCATCGCCCGTCATGCCCCACCCGCCGTAATTCTGGAAGTCCTCCGCCTCGTACATCTTCCAGACTTCCTGGCCCAGCGCCGGGAAAGCCAGCATGACCGCCACCATGCAAGACACGAATACCCGTACCCGGAAAAGACCCGCTGTTCCGAACATGACGTCCCCCCTTAGTTCTGATTGCTTCGACAATCTGAAAAACGGATAGATCTCAGGCCCGCTGTCCTGAATCTTCAGTATACAAAACGTGACACACCGGGCGCAACGCCAACTGCCTCTCCCGGAAGAGGACAATCTACGACAGATCAGAATACTCACGCAGAGCCGCAGAGAACAGCAGGAACAGGCGATGCCCCCGGCAGCGAATCTGGCTGCCAAACCGCTGCTGGGTTCCTGAGAAGTTCCTGGGCACCCGATCCCTGCCTCCTCTTTTCCCTTGCCTTTTTTGGCGGGGATTTCTATAGAGCCTGTACCCTTCTGGAGAAGGAGTGGCCTTGGCTGAGCAGGATTCCCGCGCAAGAAAATTCTCCGACCGCCGTTTAGGCAGCAGTTGGTACGAGTGGGACGGCGATATCGAGTCCCACGAATCGGCTCTGAACGAGAGCCCCCTCCTCTATTTTCTGCTCCTTTTCTTTCTCTTGGTTGTCGTCACCCAGGTCCTGGTTCTCGACGCCTGGGTCCTGACCCAATTCGTCTTCTCGAGCTGGCCCATCGCCACGGTCGCGGTCATCCTGGTCATCGGCGCTCCCCTGGTAGTTTGGTGGCACGCCTATCTCTTCTGCCTGCTCGCGGTCTGGTCCCGGAGCCGCTATCTGGCCTTCCCCTGGTTCTCGCGATGGCTGACCCTTCAGGTGCCTTTCCTGTCGGTATGCGCCAAGCCCTTCGGCGTCAGTCGCGACCGGATCAGCTCCTCCTGTATCGCTATCACTAACACCTTGGCGCGGCTGCAGTTACGCACCCTCTCGGCGGTGCGCCCCCTCATCTTGCTGCCGCGCTGCATCCGTCCCGACGTGATCCGCGAGGTGCGCCGTCTGGGTGAAGAATGGGAATGTCCGGTTGCGGTGGTCGGCGCGAATCGTCTGGCGCGGGAGAAGGTGCGGGAATTCCGGCCGACCGCGATCCTCGCTGTTGCGTGCGAGCGCGATCTGGTGAGCGGGCTCTACGATTTCGGGCACAAGATGCCTATTCTCGTCCAGGCCAATACCCGTCCCACGGGCCCCTGCGTCGGCGCCACCATCGACCTCGACCAGATCCGAATCGCCCTTCAGGACATCTACGGCCTCGCTCAGGAAGCCGACTGCCCCAGAGTCAAAGCCCCAAAATGCGTCTCCGAGGCCGACTGAAACCCCTACCGCCACTTCTCCAACTTCCGGATCACGGCGTCCGCCTGATCCCGGCTCTTGACCTCGCCCATGCGGATATGAAATCCGTTCGGCTTCATCTGCTCGATGAACGGGTCCAGTTCGTCGGGCGAGACAAATAGCTGGATGCCCTTCCCGGCCGCCTGGATCTTCTTGTACACGTCCATCCAATGAGGAGCGCTGGGCTGGCCCGAGCCGAAGACCCACTGGATCGCGTTGAGTTCCGGGATTTCCAGGAGGCTGTCCAAGTGGCGCAGGGCGCTCGGCCCGTCGAGGTGATAGATGTTCGCCTCCATGTGGCGGCATTCCTCGGCGATTCCGGGGAGGAAAAACTCGTCGAACATCTCCTTCGAAATCATGCAGGAAAAGTCGTTGGACGGGACGTGCCATTTTTTCGTAGAAACGATGCCCGGCCATGTCGCGACGGCCAGATCCGCCGCCTTGAACTGCTCGTAGAAACGATCGTAAACGCGGAAGAACACCTTCGTGACGCGGTCCAGCATCGCCTTCACCGCATCCGGCTCCATCAGCAGATCCATGTTGAGTTGGGCCGGATCGCGAAAGGCCGTCAGGGCGTCGCCACCGGGATGCAGGTCGGTGATGCCCGTGTAGAATTTGCCCGCCCCGGCCTCCAGAAGCGCGTCGGTCATCTCGACTAGCTTCTTCCAGTAGAAATTGTCTTCGGAGAACTGTAATTTGTCGGCTTCGGACCAGTCTTCCAGGTTCGGGATCGACCATGCCGTGCCCTCCCCATACTCCAGTTCCGTCCCGAAGAACCCGCTGAAAACCTCCGGTCCGAGGTTCGGCCAGGCATAGGGCAGGGCGTCTCCCAAGTAGTCGGTATTCATGACGCTCGCCAGTGCCCGATCCACCAGGTATTCCGTGTCGAACCATCTCTCCCGGATGCTCTTCCAGTCTTTTTTCGCCGGATAGGGATAGTCCGGGTTGGGCTTCGGCACACTCATAGTCACGGCGGGCCGGTCCAGGATCTCCCGCTCCCAGAAAGCATCCTGACGGGCGAGGCGTTTTTCCCAGTCCGGAATCCGTTCGATAGGCATTACCATGTCGCATTCTCCTGTTGGCTGAATTCGCCGCCGGAACAAATCTATAGAAAAGAACGTTGCCTCGGCAAGGCTTTTGAGGGCCGAACCCTCCCAGCACAGCTCTTAGACTGACCCTCGCTGGGGCTGCGGCCTGGCCCTGACTCACCTTTTCCCGTGCGACCCGTCCTCCGCTAGCAATGACTCGGTCGGGATTTGCGCGCTTTCCGGGCCCGCTATGTCCTCTTCAGCGGGATCGCCTCCGGCCGTCTCGAGAGCGACGATCATCCGCCGCGCGTCGTGCCGGAAAGCGCCCAGCCGCAGGGCGAAAATCGCCGCGCCAGCCATGCATGCCAAACCCCCGATCGCCACGGTGGCCGGAGCGCCAATGTGATCCGAAAGAACGCCCGCCAGGAGGGCCCCGAAAGGCGCCATGCCCGCAAACATCATCGTCCACGCCGCCATCACCCGCCCACGCAGATGATCGGGAATGACGCTCTGTATCAACGTGTTGGACGAAGCGGTCTGACCGATCTGACCAAAACCCACCAGGACCAGCAACCCCACCGAAAGCCAAAACGAGCGGGAGAGGGAAAACAGGACCAGGGCGAGTCCGAAGGCGGCGATGGAACAAACGATCCACGTCTCGAGTCCGCGCAGTCCCCGGTGTGCGGCCAGAATGAGCGCCCCAAGCATCGCGCCCAACCCGGCCGCGCCGGTCAGGAGCCCGAGCGCCTTAGGCCCTCCGTTCAGGATCTTGTCCGCGAATATCGGCATCAGGACGCCGTAGGGCATCCCCATCAGACTGAAAACAGCCATGAGAATCAGAAGCGCCCGGACGGGCCTCATGCTGAACGCAAACTGAATCCCTTCGAGGAAATCATGGAGAGGTGGGTGGAGAGAACGCGACCGGGTCCTTGCTGGCATACGCATGAGCAAAAGGCTCGCGATCACGGCGAGAAAACTCACGGCGTTGGCGAAGAAGCACCATCCCTCTCCGACCACCGCTACCAGCGAACCCGCAATGGCCGGCCCGATGATCCGGGCCATGTTGAACATCGAGGAGTTCAGTGCGATCGCGTTGATGAGATCCTCGCGCCCCACCATCTCCACCACGAAGGACTGGCGGGCCGGCATGGCGAAGGCGTTGATCACTCCCAGCATGGCCGCCAGACCCAGCAGATGCCAGACCTGGATCCATCCCGTCAGCGTCAGCCCCGCGAGAAGAAGCGCCTGGAGCATGGCCGCTATCTGTGTCGCCAACAGAACATTCCGTCGCCGGAACCGGTCACACACCATCCCACCAAAAGGAGAGAGGAGGAAGACCGGGATGTGCATGAAGGCCGACACCGTGCCCAGCAGGACACCCGAACCCGTGAGGCGATAGACCAGCCAGGACTGGGCCATCATCTGCATCCACGTCCCGCAGACCGAAACCATCTGGCCGAAGAAATAGAGACGATAGTTGGGATGGCGCAACGCCCGAAAAATCGAGGAAGGCCGCCAGTGGCGGAATTGCCCCTTGCCGGGCTCAGCTTCGTCCGGGACGACGGATGCGTGGGCGTTGCCACTACCGGAGGAAGAGAGCGGGCGAGAAAAGGGCATAGCCGGAACCTGGCCGGAAAAGTGGCCGGTCGCCAGACGCGGCAGGAGAAAGCCGCCCATGCGAGAGAACATCACGGTCCGGCGACCGAGGGCGGGAATTCATCTAGTAGCACGCCGCGACGCTTTTGTCAAAACCGGCACCCGGGAGTGCCTTTGGAGGCTGACCGGCGCGGGCGTTGGTCCCACACACCATCTCAGTCCTTCTTGAAAGCCTGCCCAGGACCGTAGGGGGCGAGGCCGACGGTGATATAGGGATTGGTCACCGAATCGTCCTCGCGCTGGGCGAAACGCCAGAGGCGGCCGCACATTTCCCGGATGATGTCATCGCATTCTGGGTTCTGGGCGAGGTTGTTCATTTCGTGGGGATCGTTCTTGAGGTCGTAGAGTTCGTCCCAGTCGAAACCGTTGAAAACGTACTTGAAATCTTTCGTCATGACGGAACGTTGAGTGTAATAGAGTTCGACACCGTTGCACTGGGTGTGGATGTCGTCGCGCCATTCGGAGGGCTTCTGGTCTTTGAGGAATGGAGTGAGGCTTGCGCCAACGAAGTGGCGATCGGCGGGGCAGGCGGCGACGTCGAGGAAGGTAGGCCCGAAGTCGGCGAGGGAGACGAATTCGTCCACCTGCCGTCCCGGGTTTTTCACGCCTTGGGGCCAGCGCACGACGGCGGGAACGTGGTAGGCTCCCTGAAAGCAGGGGATGCCTTTGGCGAAGAGACCGTGCTCGCCGCAGTAGTCGCCGTGGTCACTACAGTAGAGAACAAGGGTGTTGTCCCGCTGCCCGGTGCGGTCGAGTTGGTCGAGGATTCTTCCGAACAGGTCGTCGAGGTAGGTGCAGTAGGCCCAGAAGTGGCGGATGCCTTCGCGGATTTCGCGCTCGGAAAGTTGGCCGAATCGGGTCTTGCGCATGCGCTGGTAGACGGCGGGCTTGTCGCTCATCTCATCCGCGTAATTCTCGGGAAGGGGGATGTCGTCGACATTGTACATGTCGAGATATTTTTTCGGGACCATATAGGGGTCGTGGGGGGCGATGAATCCGACGTACAGGCACCAGGGCTCGTCGCCCTGGGCGAGTTTGGGGAGCGTTTCGAGGGCGTCGGCGAGAACTTTTTCGTCGTGGGCATTGCCGCTGTCGGACCCGGTTCCGTAGAGGGTGTAATTCCCATAGCCCGGACGGATCACTTCGCCTTCCCCTCGGGGGGCGGCAGGGTCTTCTTCTCTCGCGATTTTCTCGTAGCGGTCCCAGGCGACACCGTGGAAGGCGCCTTTGCCGGCGGTGGCGCCGCGGGTCCGCCATCCCCGGTCCTCGGGGCCTTCTTCGATGCTGACGTGCCATTTGCCGGTGTAGTAGAGGTTGTAGCCAGCCTCTTGGAGGTCTTCGCTCCAGAGGCGCACACCGTCTTTGAGGCCGGTGCTCAGGGCCTGACCGTTGCAGATGTTGTTCCAGACTCCGTGCCGGGAAGGGTAGAGGCTGCTGAAGAAGGTGGCGCGGGCGGGGCAGCAGTGGGGGCTGGGGCAAAAGGTGCTGGTGAAGGTAACGCCTTCGCGTCCGAGTCGGTCGAGATTCGGGGTGATGGCGGGATGGTCGGAAAGGACGGTGTCGGCCCGCTGGTGGTCGGTCATGACAATGAGGATGTTTGGCTTGTCCATGGGGGCTCCTTGAGACGGTGGGATTCCGGATAGACGACGGGTGATTATGAATCCGGGAGACGTTTTCGTCAAGGGGGGGGAAATCCTCGAATTGCAGCCAATTGACCAGGAGCTGCGGGCGGCAACACCGTCTGGCCCGTTTCGGCCCCCTTCGGACTCTTTTCTTGGTCTCATTCAGGTTGCGGCCAAACGCCGCCGGATCACCTCGAATCCGACGAGTCACCATACGGGAAGAGATCTCTGCCCCGGTGCTCTGGGCGGGGAAAACAAAACTGGAAAACCTCCGCCCCCCGAGGCAAGATGACTGGCTGGCCCCAGTTCCGCGCATCCAGATCCCGAAGGAGAATTCTCCTGTGAAAAAGCGCATCGGCATTATCTATGGCGGCAGAAGCGGCGAACACGAAGTCTCGCTCCAATCCGCCGAAAGCATCCGCAACGCCCTCGACAAGAGCCGCTATGAGATCGTCCCCATTGGCATCGACAAGAAGGGGGTCTGGCATCTGGCCGATCCCGCCCGTTCCCTCCTCGAATCCGGCGAGGGAAATCCACCCCAGGTGCTTGAGAGCGGGCCTGCCGTCCTACCGATAGCCCAGGGAAATCGCGTGGTTCTGACCGATCGTGAATCGGGGGAACGGCGCGGAGAAGTCGACGTCTTCTTCCCAATCGCCCACGGCACCTACGGCGAGGACGGTAGTTTGCAGGGCCTTGTACGCTTGCTCGGCGCGCCCTGCGTCGGCGCCGGAGTCCTCGGATCGGCCGTCGGCATGGACAAGGACGTCATGAAACGCCTTCTGCGCGAGGCCCGACTACCCGTCCCGAGGTTTGTCATCATCCGGGCCTTCGACCGCGACCAGATCTCATTCGACGTCCTGGACAAGCAGCTCGGTTCCCCCTTCTTCGTCAAGCCCTGCAATCTAGGCTCGTCCGTAGGCATTCATAAGGTTTCCGACCCGGACGGATTCGACGCCGCCCTCACCGACGCATTTCAGTACGATACGAAAATCATCATCGAGGAAGCCGTCCGCAGCCGCGAGATCGAATGCTCCGTCCTCGGCAACGACCACGCCGAAGCCTCTCTGCCGGGAGAAATCGTGCCCCTCAGCGATTTCTACTCCTACCAGGCCAAATATCTCGACGACGAAGGCGCCACGCTGAAAATACCCGCCGAACTCGACGCCGAAACGACCAAGAGGATTCAGGAGACCGCCGTCCGCGTCTTCGAGGTCCTCGAATGCTCCGGCATGGCCCGTGTCGATTTCTTCCTCGAAGAAGACGGCCGCCTCCTTGTAAACGAAATCAACACTCTCCCCGGTTTCACCCGTATCAGCATGTATCCGAAACTATGGGAAGCCAGCGGCCTGAAATATCCTGCCCTACTCGACCGCCTCATCGAGCTGGCTGAGGAGCGGCATCGGACTGAGAGGGCACTGAAGCGGGATTTCAGCGCTTAGGAACCCTATGAAAAAGGACCGGCGAGGCGCCGGTCCCATGCTTCTGGTCTTGGATTCTGACACATCGAACTCTAAGATTCAGTCTTTCTCCGGATCAGGAAAAAGACGATGGCGGATCGGGTAGTCTTCGTCGGGAAGAACAATCTGCCAGCCCACGCGCTTCTGCACCTGGACGACGATAGGCGCGCGAAGGTTCACCGTCATCGCGATAGGATTCTCGCGCGGGATATTAACAATAGCCATCATGGCAAGGTCCGCCCCCGGCTTTTCCACGCCGAGTTTCTCCGCCGTTTCCTCTTCGAACTCCACCCGGTAATCCTCCACTACCAGGTTCGGATCCATCACGATAAAGGCGAGATCGGGGTTGTCCACGGCCTGAAGCCACTTGAAGGGCGTGCCTTCCGAATCGTGCTCGAGAAGAACGTAACGTTTCGTCTCGCACAACCCTAGAACGCCGTCCGGCAGGTTCAGGACCGTCTCTTCGGGAACTTCAATCTGGCCGAACCGGGTCGTGTCGATCTTCATGATTCGGACTTCCCTTCCGGCGAGGTTTCCTTGGCGGGAATCTTCGCTCCCTTTTTTTGCCACAGGCTCTGGACCAGAGCCTTGTCGCTCAGGCTCACCTGCGCCGCTTCCAAGTTCTGTTCCTGGATTTGCTCGTAAACCTCCTGCCGGTGCACCGTGACCGAACGGGGGGCCGAGATGCCGAGGCGAACCTGATTGCCCCGGATTTCTATGACCGAAACGGATATGTCATCGCCGATGCGGATGCTTTCGCCGGATTTGCGTGTCAAAATGAGCATAAGAAACTCTTTGTCTCCCGGTCGCCCGAATCTCCCCCAGGCGCGCGGACTGCCGTGGATACGGCGTGCAACACCCTAACGAAAGGCCCGGCTCCAAGCAAGCGAAAAGCCCCGCGACAGGTCAAAATGCAGAATGGCAAACGAAAAAGTCAGCGCCAGCGTGAATCGCATCGGCACATTTCCCATTTTCTATTGCCCGATTCGCACATTTGCACATTCTTCATTGCTCATCCCTCTTCCACCACCCGCGTCGTCGACCGCCCCACGTTGCACAGAATCTCGTAAGAAATCGTCCCGGCTGCTGCCGCCAATTCCTCCACACCCAGAATGTCCTCCCCGCGCCGGCCGAAAAGCAACACCGGATCGCCCACCGCCACATCGGAAAGATCCGTCACATCCGCCACCGTCAGGTTCATGGTGACACGGCCCACGAGAGGGACCCGCCGGCCCCGGATAACCACCTCGCAGGCGTTCGAGGCGTGGCGGGGAAACCCATTCCCATACCCCACCGGCAGAACGGCGAGTCGGCTCGGACGCTTCGTGACGAAGGTCCGCCCGTAACTCACCGGCACACCGGCCTGGACCCGCCGCAGGTCCGCCACGACCGTTTCCAGGCTCATCACCGGCTCCAAGTCAATCCCCGGCTGGGGCTGAGGACCCGGACAGACCCCGTACATGGCGATGCCGGGCCGGACCAGATTGAACGCGTGTTGAGGGAAATGAACGACTCCGCCGCTGTTGGCCGCATGGACCCAGCGCGGGTGCAAACCATGCTCGTCCATCCGCGCCAAGGCCCGCCGGAACCGAACCGCCTGATCTGCGGTGAAGTCGACACCGGGCTCGTCGGCCTGGCTGAAATGCGTGGCGGCTCCTTCCACCTCGACGCAGGCCAACCCGGCAATCTCCTCGAGCGCCGAATCGAGATCCGCTGCCTCATCAATCAGCCCGAACCGGCCCATCCCCGTATCGATCTTCAGATGAACCCGAGCCGTCTTGCCCAGTCGTCTCGCGGCTTGGCCGAGGGCGCGGGCCACATCCAGACTACCCACAAAAACCCGGGCGTCCAGCAGCACGGCTTCCTCGGCTTCGCCCGGAAGAATAGGCGCTACGATAGCAATCGCGGTCTCAAAGCCATGCTCCCGGAGGACGGCCGCCTCCTCGACCGACGCCACGGCGAGAAACTGGCAGCCTTCCTCGATCGCGATCCGGGCCACGGTCAACATGCCATGACCGTAGCCGTCCGTCTTGACCACCGCAGCCATCGCGGTCTGCGCGGGCAGACGCTTCCTCAACTCCGAAATATTGTGGCGAAGCGCGCCCGGGCGGATCACGGCGCGAGACAGCGGACGCAGCGTCATGGCGAATCCTCCGGCAGCAGACGATCCACCGTGTCGATCATCACGTTCCGACGCAACTGCTCCAGCCATTTCTCGCGTTCCTCCTCGAACCGTTTGCTGAAAAGCATCTCCCGGGGAGTCGTCTCACGGACGAGATGAAGAACATGCGCGCCGCGCGAGGTCAGAATCGGCTCGCTCGTCTGTCCCGGTTTCATCTTCTCGGCCACTAAAACGAGTTCGGCCTGAAGATCCGAGGGAGTCACGACGCCAAGAGCCCCCCCCTGCGCGCTCCATCGGCGGTGCTTTTCCGCCCAGGCAAGAGAGGCGCTAGTGAACCCATCGTCGGCCGGAAGGCTTTCCAGTGCGCTCCGGGCGCGTCCCAGCGTTTCTTCCTTCTCCGCGTCCGTCGCGGCGGCGGGCAAAGGCAGGAAGAGATGGGACAGAACATAGCGCCGAACCGGAAGGCCAGCAGACCATCTCTCCTCGACGAAGCGGTCGATATCTTCGTTGGAAATCGCGACACGGGAACTGACAACCTCGATGATCCGCCACTCGCGATCTGTCCAGCGTCGCAACTGGTCACGCATATCCGATCGGGCCAGGCCCCCCTGCCTCAGGAAAGTGTCAAGAGCCCCGCGGCCGCCGTGGGCCTCCTCGAGTTGACGAATAGTCGCGCCCACCCGGTTATCGATGAACTCCGCAGGCATCTCGATACCCAGCCGGTCGGCCTGTTTCAGAAGAAGAAGGTCATCGATGAAAAGATCGAGGGCCTGGCGTAGGAGCGGCTCATCGAGCGGACCCGACGGTACAAGCCCCTGGCTCTGGTAATGCACGGCAGATTCCTCCACCTCGGTCAGAGTCACGGGCTGGTCATCCACCCAAGCCACGACCCGGTCCGCCAGCCCGGCATGGGCCGGGACGACAAGCAACGGGAGAAACAAAAGGGATGTCAGGAGAAAGAGAAATATGGAACGCAACAAAAGGGACCTCCAAGGCGCCTCTTCGAACAGAATAGGCTTCCGCCTCGCTCTGTTTCAAGTGCCTTCTGAGGATGGCGGCGGAGATCACGGCAGGGGAGAGGCGCGGGTCCAAAAACAAAAGAGCGCAGGAACCTCTGCAGGTCTGCGCTCCCGATAGAGAGAATAAAGGACATCTGGAGCGGGCGACGGGGCTCGAACCCGCGACAACCAGCTTGGAAGGCTGGTACTCTACAAAACTGAGT
>JABMPG010000835.1 GCA_013203855.1 bacterium | reverse complement strand
GGCATGGGCTGGCTCACCATGCGAAGGTCGTCCTCTTCGCCCTCAAAGTACCGGTCCACCCGGATCCAGTGCATCTCGCGGCCCTTCGCCACTTCGTCTTTCCCCACCACGGGAATATTGTTTTCGGCCTGACAGGCAACGGTGCACGTCCCGCAGCCCACGCATTTGGTCAGATCGATCGCCATACCCCACTTGTTGCGCCCGGAATAGTCGAAGGCGCGGTGTATCTCCGCCGGAGGCGGCATGTGGCGGCGATGAGCCACGAAGCCGGGGTCCCGACGGTACTCTTCCAGGGTGCCTTCGAGCACGATCGGCCGCCCCGCCTGGTCCGGATGCTTCTGAGTGACGGCCAACTCGTGTGTCTTGCCTGTTTTCCGAAGTGTCACCCCATAGGCCAAGCCGCTCGTGGCGCCTTCGCCGTCGAGACAGGTGATCCGGAAACCGCGTGCGCTGCCGTGGCGGCCCGCCCGGGTTCGGCCATACCCCAGGGTCGCGACAAGCGCGCCGTCCGCCATGCCGGGCTGCACCCAGACCGCCTGCTGAAAGACCTTTCCATCTCCGAGAACAACGTCCACCACATCGCCCGTCACAAGGCCTTGCTTCTTCGCCGTAGCAGGACTGAGAGACAGCGCGTTGTCCCAGACCAGCTTCGACACCGGGTCGGGCAGTTCCTGGAGCAATCCGTCGCAAGCGAAGCGGCCGTCATATACCGCATGATGGGGCCGGACGATCAACTCAAGCCCCTGCGGTTCACCGGCGGACCGGGAGGCTTTCGGACGGGTTGCTGGCGACTGAAGTCGGTAACGATAAACTCCCGTGCGGAGAACGCCCTCCCAGAAGGACTCGAAGGCCACGGGCGAACCTGCGGCGGGATAGATCTCGGTCCGCCACAGCTCGCGCACATATTCGTACCAGTCCTTAGCGGAAAAGGCGGGATCCTGCGGCGCCAGGGACCGTGCCCACGTCAGAAGAGAGTCGAACTCCTGTCGTCCGTTGAAAAAGGGCGCGAGAACAGGCTGGCAGATGCTCAGAATTCTAGGCCGGGGCGCGGCGTCATTCCATGATTCCAGGTTGTGTGCGCTGGGCAGGGCTACGTCACAGACCGAAAGCGTCTCGTCCAGCGCGAGACCATGCCCCACCGTCAGGCCGGCCTCACCCATCAGCGCCTGGAAATCGCCCAGGGGCCAGTCGTAAACCGGGTTGACACCCAGGAGAATCAACGCATCCACACGCCCCTTGAGCGACGCGCCAATCTCGGCGGGGCCGTCGGCCCGAAGCACGGCGGGATAGGACGCCTCGGCCAGGGTCTCGCTAATCGCGCCCAGTTCGCGATTCAGTTCCATCGCCGCGGCTTGGGTCTCCGGCGGCAGATAGGGCCCCGCCACGACCAGAGCCTGTCCCCGGGTCCCGCGAAGATCCTCGACCAGGGCAGCCAGCACGGCCGGGTTCAGGTGATACCGGTCCGCGAAGGAGGAGATATCCCTCTCTCCGCGTATCGCGCGGGTCAGCGCCTCGAGCAAAGGGCCGCTCTGGGAGGGACGCAGTCGGATGCGATGGTCGGCGGTCGCGCCCGTTTGTGAGAACGAACTCTCGGCAACGTACAGCCGCGACATCTCGGGATGGTCCGGGGTGGGAGATCGGCGCTCCATGAATTGCCGGATTGCCTCCAGGGGAGCGCCATCCACCCCGAGAAAATCACACCCCACGCTGAGAATCACCTTCGCCCGATCATATCGGAGCAGGTGCTCGCCCAGTCCGGCCGCAAGAACCGGGTCTTGCGCGGGATCGTAAGCGAAGTGCCGAAACCGCATTCTTCCCTGCGGGGCGGACGCGGTAAGGCTCCGAATTCGATCGAGAAGACGCCGTTCGGAAGGCCCCAGGTTGGCGCGCGTGAGAAGCACGACCGACCAGGATTGGGAAAGGGCGTCGACGATCCTCCGATCCGCCTCCTGCCACGTCGCCGCCTGTCCCCCGATCAAAGGCTGGCGAAGACGCTCGGGATTGTAGAGACCCATCACCGAAGCCTGCATGGCCGCGCTGGAGGCGCCGCCGTTGACCGGCATCTCCGGGTTGCCCTCGATCTTGATCGGCCGCCCGTCTACCGTCTTGACCAGCATGCCGTAGGGGCAAGGCCCCTCGGTCCAAGTCGAGGCATAGTGCAAGACCTCTTCCGGCCGCTGGTATTCGGGCATCTGAGAATAACTGACGATCTGGCGCTTGGGCTTACGCTCGCAGCCTGTCAGGCCGGAGGCCAGCAATGCCCCTACCCCGCCCAGACCTTTCAAAAGGGTCCGCCGGGAAATCGTATCGGAAGTCTGAGTTTCTTCGCTCCGCAATTCAGTCATGCCCTTGTCTTCATCATGATGCCCTGCTGACTCCTGATCTCCTCCAACTGCTTTCTCCCGACTACTGGCTTCTGGCTACTCCTCATCGATGACACGTCGAGCAGTGAATCGGCGCCAGAATCTCCCGGTAGATCGGATCGTTCCTCAACTGCGCGCCCTTCTTGCCCGCCAGAAGAT
>JABMPG010000085.1 GCA_013203855.1 bacterium | reverse complement strand
GCCCAATGGCTGCGCGACGAGATCAAAGACGTCCTCGCCCTGCGCGTGGCCGATTTCAACGAAGAGTGGGATTCCCACTGGGAGAGCCAAAGAACTGCCTGACCCCTCAAATACCTGAGATGCACCCTTTATGGAATCTTCGTGGCGGAAAGCAATTGACACGCGTCACCTTTTCGATGTATGAGAGAATCAGGTTAGTTCAATGACGTTATCATGGCTTTGTTAATCTCAAGTACTGCTCGAGTGATTGCTGCGAGATCACTTTCGGAAAACTCCTTCCCGTATGGCCAGGTGTTCTCCATACGCACCAGGTATGCACTTCGTCCACGCTGGTGGTTGGGGGAGGAATCACGATGTGCTCTGAATGCGGCATTTGGCGTTCAAAAGTCGTTCAGTTTCCATTGGTTGCCTGAGGCAATGCAATGGTTTCGCGTTTGAAACGGAGGAGGCGATCATGGCACACACCAAAGTTTTCTGTCTGATTATGGGACTCTTCTGTTTCTGTGTTTCGCAAGTCGCGGGTCAGTCCCTACTATCTATCGATAATTGCAGCGAAGGGTATCTGAGTACGATTGCCGTTCCGATCAGGGTTTCTGTGGCGGAGTCCCTGACCGCGCTGAACCTGCGACTAGACTGGGACGCTTCTTCCCTTTCGATAGTAGATGTCAGGGGTAATCCGGATTTTCTTCACGGCACCCATGGTGTGCACTATAGATTATCTCCCGGCATGGATAGTCAGTTGAATGTCGTGGTCCACTCCCCGGAAGGCGCGGTGCCCTGCAGCTCGCTGTCGGGCGTAGTGGCCGAAGTGATTTTTCAGAGAAAGAAAGGGGTTGTGTAAACGCCGGTTGAAAAGTGCGGCACCCCAGACCGCACCTCGTCCGCCTCGCTGTGGGGGCCGCATGTCTGTTCGCGCTGCCGCAGATCCATCTGTCGGGTATCCTGTGGGGAGCCGCTCTCGCGGTCGGGTTCCTGGTGTTCCGGCCTGCTCTTAGGAGGCGGGAATGGGCAGCCCTCGCCGCGGGCGCGTGTGCCGTTCTGGTGGTCTTCTACATCCCCTGGTTCGCTCACCTCGCACGGGAGGGGCTGGGATACGAACCGCCGGGAGAAGATGTTTCCTCCTGGGCAAAGAGTTGGGTCACCGTAAGAGACATCGGGGGTGTGTGGATCGGCCTGGGGTACCCTCTTTTAGGCTGGTTCTTTCATCCTGACGGGGAGCGGGATCATTTCGTTCGGTCGATGGGGGCAATTTGGGTGACTGCCCAATGGTTGTGGGTGTTGGGTATAATGGTCCTATCCATCGGCGGGATAGTGCGCGCCATTGTGACCAG
The DNA here is from genome assembly GCA_013203855.1 of bacterium. Classification (GTDB taxonomy): domain Bacteria; phylum Sumerlaeota; class Sumerlaeia; order UBA8349; family UBA8349; genus JABMPG01. The sequence goes on along the minus strand of JABMPG010000085.1, from coordinate 4,548 downwards.
GAGGGCTGAACGGTCCAAGGCTTCCCTTCCGGCAAAGGAAAGAATGGAGCACGAGTCGCCTCGAAGCGATGGCGGCTCGATCCTGTCGGCCTCAACGGTCGCCTGCTTCGCCTTTCCGCTCCTTGCCATTCTGTTTGGTCTGACGACCTATCCCCATTATGGGGCGGTAGGGCTGGTCCCGGCGGGATTGGTTCTGGCATGGGGAGCGAGCCGTCTCGAAAGCCGTCTCACCGCAGGGTGGCGAGGTGTCCTGCGCGGATTTGCCGTCTTGGGACTGGCTCTTCAACTCTGGACGACCCTCGCCTTCATGACGCAGGTTCATCGCAGCGGTGGAACTCAGGGCGAGTACGGAACGACTCTGAATGCCAAGCGGATCGAGGTGCTCAAGTACGAGAAGGCCGGACTGGAGCTGCCCGAGGCGGCTCCGCTGGAACACTGCTATCTCCTGGATCAGCTGCGGGCTGGGAGTAGTCAGTCGGACTAAGCTACGCGATGTATGGGATTCTACAACTTGTGACGCGAAGACAGACCGATCGTCCGGGAATCATCCAGGGCCTTAACGAAGATACGGCTGTTCCGTGAGGCCGAGAAATGAGCGGCCAGTACTGCCCGGGACGAAGTGGTCATGCTTCTCCATTCCCGTGCTCGGGCGTGTGCTCGCAGAATCGCTTCAGTGCAGCCGAGTGCCTCTTCGGCACGAAAGACGAATCCCGTTTGGCCCTCTTGGACCACCCCTGCGACGCTGGGCAAGTCGGCGGCGACGGGGATGCAGCCTTCGGCGATGGCTTCGAGGAGGACGTTGGGGATGCCGTCGCGGTCGCCTTGGGTCGGATCGATTCGGCAGGGCAGAACGAGGAGGTCCGAGCGGGCAAGGCGTTTGCGAAAAACATCGTGGGGCTCGAAGGAGAGAAGGCGGACTTGAGCGTCGAGGCCCGCCTGTCGAATCTGATTCGCCAAGGCGCTTTTCAGAGGGCCTTCGCCGACGATCTCACAGGTAAAGGATACGTCGCCTTCCTTCAGGATGGCGCAGGCGTTGATGAGGATATTGAAACCTTTTTTCGGGACATAGCGGCCGGCGGAGATGAGGCGGAGGGCGTGCGGGTCTGGGCGGGGCGTTTCCTGCTGAGTGGATTCGTGCGCCTCCGGGTAGAGCCAGTGCTGGATGAGTTCGACGCGGGCCTTTGGGAAGGTGGTGCGGAGTTGGTCGTATCCTTCCTTATTGCAGACGACGCAGACAGACGCTTGCTCCACGACCTGAGAAATGGCTTTCCCGCACCAGATATCGTAGGCGTGGGCGCTGACACTGTAGGGGATGCCGCAGTACCGGGCTGCGAGATGGGTGACGGTGGAGGGTTCGGTGATAAAGTGGGCGTGGAGGTGTTCGATTCGGTCCTCGAACAGGAAGCGGGCCAGAAGGATGGCCTGATAGAAACGTCTGGCGGCGGGAAGGAGGCGGCCGTGATGGAGGCGGACCGCGTAGATGAGGAGTCCGAGGTATTGTCGCGGTCTTCGGATCATTTCGCCCAGATGCACCGAGAGATCCCGGACCACGCCCGCGTGTATAGGTTCATGGGGCAGATCGGCGAGTGCTTCCCGGCAATCGACGTAGGGCCAGTTGTCGGGCGCCGCTCTGCGGCAATAGACGCGCAGGGCGGGCCAGAACTCGCGGACCGCGGCGATCTGGCGCAGGATGAAGTTCTCTGTCCGCTGGGGGAAAGTATCGACGAAATAGGCGATGCGGAGAGCTGGATCAGAGGAGTTCTTCATAGATTCCCATGAGATGCCGACCGTAGTCCTGCCAGGTCAAGCATGGAGTTTTCTCTTTGCCATGTTGAGAAACTCGATTGTATTCTTGTGGGTCCGTCAACAATCGAGTGATGTGGCGCGCGAACGTTGCGACGTCGAGGGGCGAGACGATGGCGCCAACGGCTCCCGCCACCTCGGGGAGAGAACCCCGGTCGGAGACGATAGCGGGGACCCCCAGGGACATCGCTTCGAGGGGGGGATAGCCGTAGCCTTCTTCCAGTGAGGGATAGAGGAGCAGGGCGGCGTTCTTGTAGAGATTCCGGAGGGCGGGATCGGGCATGTACCCGAGAAGCTGGACGTTTCTCTCGATCCCGAGTTCCTCGGCCATCTTCCGATAGATGAGCAGTCGGCCCGCGAAGTGGCCCGCGATATAAAGAGGAAAGCCTTCTCGGATTTCGGAATCCAAACGCGTGTAGGCCTTCAGAAGAAACTCCACGTTCTTCTTCTCGGCCAAGCCGCCCACAGCCAGAAGGTATCTCTCCGGAGACGACCCGCGAGAGGCTTCGATGCCTTCGTTCGGATCGCCGACCGGCAGGGGCAGGGGGAGCGCGCGAATCCGATCCTTCGTAGCGGGAAACAGTTCGGCGATCCGGCGCTTCACGTATTCAGAGGGCACGACGATGCGGTCGGCCCGGCGAAGGGTGGGTGGCAGGGCAAGGCCGTAGAAAACGCGATTGGCCCTCGTGCAAAGGTGGGGATGGGTGAGGGCGATGATGTCGTAGACGCTGGCGACCACGGGCTTGTGGGGAAGGAACTGCGGGGCGACGTAGCCCAGAAAATGCCAGAGGTCGATCTGCCGGTGCGTGAGAGCGAACGCCTGTTCCCGTACGATTCGTGCGAGACGGGAGCCATGGGAGATGGTGTGGAAATTCGCTTTCTCGTTGCTCTCGGAGGCCATGGTGTTCTTCAAATCCGGTGAGGCAAAGACGTGAAGCCTATGCTGTCGAGTCGAGAATGCCTGGCAGAGCCCATTCACTGCTCCGAAGACGGCTTTCTCCACGCCTCCTCCTGTCTGCCGGTAGAGCACGGCATCCACGCCGATGTGCAGGCCTTCTGGGTTCTGTGCCCGACCGGGATAGCCAAATCCGCTTGACAACGTACGTAGTCTCCGGGAAAACGATTGCGAGGGTTGCGCATGTCAAACCCTCTCTGTTTGGCGAAATCGTACTCCCAACCGGAAAACCTGTCCAGCCTTGAACCTGCGGGTTCCGTTGCGTGTCTGGTGAGACCATGTCCGATTCCCCCACTGGCCTTTCCCGCCGCATCCTTCGGTCGTCCCTCTTGTTGATGGGGCTGACGGTCCTGATCAAGGCGTTGGGTTACGTGGAGAAGCGGCTCCTGGGGCATTTTTATGGTGCCGGGAACGATCTCGATGTTTTCTTCATGGCGCTGAAGATTGCCCTCTTCGGATATTTCCTGATCCGGGGGATCCTTCGGCCGGTCCTGGTGCCTCTTCTCTGCGCGGCGCGAGATGAGTCACGGGAGAGGGCGCGCAGCTTCGGGGTCTGGCTGGCGGGCGGACTCGCGATTGTGTTGGCCCTGGCCACTCTAGGCGGCGTGGTTTTCGCCGATGAAGTCGTGGGACTGGCCGCGCCGGGATTTGACGAGGCGAAGCGGGAATCGTGCGCGTTTCTGCTCAGACTTCTTCTTCCGGCGGCGGCTCTCCTGACGCTCGGGCATTTGCTGGTGATCTCGCTTCAAGTCCAGAAGCGTTTCGCCGCGGCCGCTTTGAGCGAATCGATCCAGCGCGTCGTCTTTCTGTCCGCTCTCGTTTTGATGGTGGCGCCTCTGGGGTTTCTCTGGATCGGGGGCGCGTACTGGGTCGGGGTCGGGGCCATGGTGGCCATTCTGCTCGGCTTTCATCGCCGCCATTTCCGGGGGAACCTGGAGGCGTTTCCCCGCGAGCGCTTCGCGGACTTGCTCTGGCTGGGTTGGCCGCTGGTGCTCGGCGGGGCGGTGAGCTATCTCGGACGGCTCGTTCAGGCCGGTCTGACTTCGACTCTGGACGCGGGGTCCGTTTCGGCCCTGACCTTCGCCCAGACGGCGGTGGACCTGCCCTTGGTGCTGATTCCGCTGTCGCTGTCGATCGTGCTGTTTCCGTACTTCTCGGATTTCGCGAATCGCGAGGAGGCGCGGCGATCCAGACGTTACCTGGCCGGAGCATCGCAGTTCTTGTTCGCTCTCTTCCTTCCTCTTTCGATCTGTCTCTTTCTGTTTCGGGACGAAGCGGTCTGGCTCCTTTTTCGGGGCGGGAGATTCTCGGAAGAGTCGTCGCGCCTGACGGCCCTTTCGTTGGCGGGCATGGCCCCGGGGCTGCCTTTCTTCGCGCTGGAAATGGTCTGGGTGGTCTTTTTCTTCGCGAACCGGCGAATTCTGACCGCGGTGGTGTGCGGTCTGCTCGCGACGGGAGGCGGCCTTTTCTTCTTGCCGTGGCTGCGGGATGAATGGGGCCTGATCGGCGTGAGCGCGTATCTGCCCTTGGCGAAAGCGCTCAAGGTGGGTCTGCTTCTGGCGGCGCTTCCTTTGATCGGCGTGACGATCCCGTGGAGGAAGGGGCTCTGGGCGCTGGGAAGGATCGCGGTGGCGGCTGCCGGGGCGGTTTTGATTTGGCTGATGTCGGAAGACTTCATCGCCGGCCTGGGTAGAGGTATCCCCTTTGTGCCTCTCATGCTCGGAAGTATGGCGGGGCTCGGAACTTAGGTTGTTCTCCTTTACGCGATGAGAGTCTTCACTCTCCCGCAG
>JABMPG010000834.1 GCA_013203855.1 bacterium | reverse complement strand
TTCGATGGCGTGGAGGGCGCGGAGGGTCAGATCGCACTCGTCGAATTGGCCGTCGTTGAAGCGGTCGCGGATGCATTTTTTGACGGTCATGAGGAGTTCGTCTTCATTGATGGAGAGAGAAGTGAAGCGGCTGGTAACGGTGGCTTCGACGGCGTCGGAGAGCATGACGATGGCGGTTTCCATGTTCTGGGGCTTGGGGCCGGGATATCGGAAATCTTCCTCGCGGACGGGGTCGGTGCTCTGGGAGTTTTCCCAGCGTTTGACGGCTTCGTTGTAGAAGAAACTGATCTTGGTGGTGCCGTGGTGCTGGGGGATGAACTCGATGACGCGTTCGGGCAGGCGGTGCTGTCGGGCGAGTTCGATGCCGGCCTTGACGTGGTTTTTGATGATCATGGCGCTCATGTAGGGAGATATTTTGCTGTGCAGGCTTTTTTCGTCGAGGGAGATCTGGTTCTCGCCGAAGTAGTTGGGCTTGAGGGTTTTCCCGATGTCGTGATAGTAGGCTCCGGCTCGGACGAGGAGGTAGTTGGCTCCGATTGCCTTGGCGGCGGCCTAGGCGAGTTTGCATACGTTGAGGCAGTGCTGGAAGGAGCCGGGGGCTTTTTCTTCGAGGTTTTTGAGGAGGGGGTGATCGAGGCCGGTGAGTTCGAGGAGCCGGATATCGGTGACGACTCCGAAGAGGCGTTCGAAGGGGACGAGGACCGAGAGCGCGATGACTCCGCAGGCGAGTCCGTTGGCCAAGCCCCAGAACATGAGGGCGAGTTTGGGGCTGATGGGGTCGTCGATGTAGTTGATGAGGAGGATGGTGATGGCGTTGACGGCGCCTACCACAAGGCCGGCCTTGAGCACTTCTTTTCGCTCGCGGGCGTTCTTGAGGCCCGTCACGGCGGCATAGCCTCCCAGAAGGGCGGTGAGGAAGATTTTGTAGTCGAGATTCGTGGAGATGCTGAATGCGAGGGCGCCGATGGTGACGAGGAGGATTCCGGATCGGGTTCCGAGGAGGATGACGGCGAGCATGCCGATGAGTCCGGCGGGGAAGAGGTAGCCGGCGGTGGAGGCGGGGCTGACGATCCCCAGAGCGATGCGGCCGAGGGCGAGGGCGAGGAGAATGGGCAGGGCCACGAGGAAGACGTTGGAGGTGCTCAGGTGCAGGTCGTCCCGGAACTCGCGCATGTAGTAGAAGACGAGGCCGCAGAGGAGTGCGACGTAGACGGCGACGGCGAGCAGGCGGCGATAGAGGGTGCGGCCGTAGGCTTCGTACATGGCCAGGAGGAGATCGAGGTCCTGGCGGGTCAGGCGTTCTCCTTGATCGACGAGGATCTGGCCCTTTTCGAATTCGCGTTTCGGGGGATCCTTTCGCAGCTTTTCCAGTTTGCGTTCCCTTGTCGCCTCGGTGGTGTCCGGCTGATAGAGGATGTTGGGCCGGACGTAAGCTTGGGCCAGGTCACATATGAAGGAACGGTCGGAGGCGCGCAGTATCTGTATCTCGTTGGTGTCGCCGTATTTTTCGGCGATGAAACGTCCGACGTCATCGATGGCGAGCATGAAGGGGGGCTTGATAAGCAGCGCGTCGGGTGAGCCGCTGACGTGGACCCGACCGGCGTTATCCTGCTCGCTGTAGCGTTCGAGATTTTCTACGATGCCGCGGTTCTGATAGAGGTCGCGAACCGCTTCCTCGAAAGTCTGCTGGATGTTGAGATCGTCCGATCTCTCGAGGACGCGACGGGCCAAGTCTGTCTCGATTTCGCGTCCCTGTTCTTCTCGGACCCACTCTGCGAGGGTGGAGGAGTGATCGGCGGGAGGCGAATCGGGGGGGGCCTGGACGAGTTCTCGGGCGTGGCGGAAGAGGTCTTCCTGCTGGCGTCGGATCTGGGCGGCCGTGCTTTTCTGATACCGGTAGTAGAATTCCGAGCGGGAGTTGATTTCGTCGCGGCCGGCCTGGAGGGCTTCCTCGTCAGTGACGGCGAAGGTGACGATGGCTTCGAGGTCCTGATCGGGGGTTTGCGCGACGAGATACTTGGGCGGTTGGTAGAAGAGGTTGGGAGCCACTAGGAGGACAGCTACCAGGAAGCAGAAAACTAGGGCCACCCAGCGTCCGGACCGTCCGGCCCACCGGCGCACCCGGCTCTTGGGCTCGGGAAGCGTGGAACTGGTCTGGGAGGTGGTGGGGCGGGCGTTGCGGGCCGCTTTGATGCGCCCGGTCGCTCCGTTGGCGCCCTTTTTCCTCGGGGTCCCTGCCGCCATGTGTGCTCCTTACCGCTTTCGGGCGTGACGCTCGTAGGCGTTCACGATTTTCTGGACCAGATCGTGGCGGACCACGTCCTGTTTGCCGAACTGGATGAATTCGATCCCCTTGATGTCCTTGAGGACTTTTTGCACGTGGAGGAGGCCGGACATGGTACCGGTGGGGAGGTCGATCTGGGTGGTGTCTCCGGTTACGACGGCCTTGGAGCCGATGCCGAGGCGTGTGAGGAACATTTTCATCTGGGCGGCCGTGGTGTTCTGTCCTTCGTCGAGGATGACGAAGGATTCGTTGAGGGTCCGGCCTCGCATGAAGGCGAGCGGGGCGATTTCGATGACGCCGGTCTCGAGGCAGCTCTTGACCTTTTCGGGCTCCATCATGTCGTACAGGGCGTCATAGAGGGGTCGCACGAAGGGGTCGAACTTGGCGGCGATGTCGCCGGGGAGGAAGCCGAGGTGCTCGCCGGCCTCGACTGCGGGGCGGCAGAGAATGATTCGGCGGGACAGGCCTTCCATCAGATGCCAGACCGCGAGCGCGACAGCCAGATAGGTCTTTCCGGTTCCGGCGGGGCCGGTGGCGAAGACGATGTCGGATCGGCGGATGGCGTCGACATAGTTCTTCTGGCCCTGGGTCATCGGGGCCAGCCTGCGGGACTTATTCGGGACGGGGATCTGGTCGAGGAAGACTTTTGTCAGATCCGTTTTTTCCCCGGGCTCGGAGGCCGCTCGGATCGCGATCTGGATCTGTTGTTCGGGCACGGGTTGTCCTGTCTTCCGTTGCACGGTCAATAGGCCTTGGATGACCCGGACCGTATCCTTCACTTCTTCGTGCTCTCCACGGACGACAATTTCGTTTCCCCGGGTCAGGATGTCCGCTTTCAGACCGGACTGCATCTGCCGGATATTCCGGTCGTTGCGCCCGCAGAAAGAGAGGATTTCGCTTTGGTCGAGCACTATAATTTCTTCGGTTGTTCTGTCCAAAGTGCCCCTGTCGGTCCCCTTTGATATCGTCAATTCGGTGTTGGCTTCCCCTCCCATCACCTGTTGCGTAGTCTCACCTCTTCAGGGGGGATCTCGAAGTTCTGAGTTTATGCCGGAGGGGGTATGGTGTCAAGGCCTAACCCTGCCGGGAAGAGGGGGCGTCCAGTGGGGTCGCTTGACGCAGAAAAGGGACTTCAGGAGGGCAGATTGCGGGTGTGGTAGCACAGTTCATAGTAGAAACACCGCTTGCAGATGGATGGGGTGTCGCGGAGGGCGAAATTGGCGGGGCTGGCGTGGTTTTCTTCCATGGTCGAGTCGAGGGCGGCGGTCATTTCCCCGATGGATCTCAGGATGAAATCTTTGGTTTCGATCAGGGTTTCGGCAGCGGGGACTGTCTCGGAAAACGAGCCGGAGTCCAGGTAGAAGGGGATGAGGATCTGCTTCTCCACGGGCACTCCCCAGGTTTGGCAGGCGTAGAGTGCATAGCAGGCGAGTTGGGTGAGTGTGTCGTCGCTTTCGCGTCCGGTTTTCCAGTCGTAGATGGAGACACGGCCCTCGGATTGGGTGGCGCAGTCGATCTTGAGGTAGGCGGGGCAGCCGCCTACAAGGAACTGCTCAAGGGATTCGATGGTCTTCCATTCGGCGGGTTTGAGGCGGGTGATGCGGTCGAAGATCTCGGAGGTCATGAAATTGGCCAGGCAGTTGAAGACCTTGTCGCGGGCGGCTTCGCGGTCCTTGGGCGTGATTTCGACACCGTAGTAGTGCTCAAAAAGGTTCAGGTTGTACTTGGGTTTCCATTTCCAGAGGCCGTCGAGAGATTGCTTCCATTCGCGGTTCATCCAGGCGCGGGTCTGTTTCTGATAGGCGTCGAGGGTGTTGGTTTCCTGGTTTCGCATGTCTCCGAGGATTCGTTCGATCATGCGATGGACAAGGTCGCCGAGCCACATCGGAAGGGATTGCATGCGCTTGAATCGATAGGCGAGGCGGGCATCGTCGGGGCCGTCGGGGCTCCATCCGCCCCATGAGCCGTAATAGTGCCAGTAGTACCGGCGACGGCACTCGGCGAAGGTTTTGTGTCGCGAGAAGGACCAGGAAAAGGTGTTTCGGAACTCGGCCATGGAGGCTTAACGTCTCGTTTCAGTCTTCTGGGGGAGTGTATCAGAGAGAGCACATGGCGTGAAGTCAAAATGGGAGTTGGGGAAAGTGGCGAGGAGTATGAAGGCAGGGGGCGATGGCTAAGGCAGGGACGGGCCTTCCGAGTGATCGGGCACTTCGTACAGGGCTGCGTGGCCGAACCGGATTGCAGGCGTCAGTTCTGACTCCAGTTTGTCGAGGGCCAGTGGCGGGTACTTCTCTCTTTCCAGGCTTCCGATGACGATCCATTTGAGTCCGAAGAGATCCGCGATGCTGAGGATCTGGCCCGGGTCGGCGGAGCTGTAGAGCAGGTCGATGGCGGTGGTGCGTTCGGGCCAGATGCCTTCTGTAAAGGCCTTGCCCCTCCATTGGGCTTCGTGGTTCTGCCAGCCGAGCAGGCAGGGGATGCCGGAGATGGTGGCGAATCGTGCGGTGGGGGAGTAGGAGTCGCCGGGGGCTTCGGCGATGAGACGCGCGTCGGGGAGATTCTCTCGCATCCAGAGGCCGAGGCGGAGATCGTCCGGCGCGTATTGGGGAAGGCTCATGAAGGCGAGGCCGTCAAGGGTGCGGCAGGCTGCCTGGACCTCCTGCCGGCTCAATCCCTCCTGAAGGAGTCGGGTCATCCGGTCTTGGGACCTGGCGATGCGGGTCGCCACTCCGAGGAGCGAATAGAGGCCTCCTCCGATGCCCAGCCAGAGGAGGAGTGCGGCGAGAATGAGGGTGGGGGCGGCTTTCGGACGGGGGCGGCGCGTCGGTTTCGCGGATTGCTCGGGTGAAAGTTCCTCCGGCCAGGTCGTCTCCGGGATGGCGGCCGTGCGGTTCGACCGGGTCTTTTCGTAGAGCCGAGTCAATGCGGCCGCGACGATGAGGGCGGCGAGGGGCCAGGAGGAGTAATAAATCTTGAAGACGGTGTTGTAGCGCTGGAACGGCGGGCCGATGGCGTCGTCAAGATAGAAGAACTCGGTGAGGGCGAGGCAGGCCAGGAGGGAGATGGCGAGGATGAAGATCCATTGCGTGGCGGAGACGAGTGGGTCGCGTTGGCGGATCAGCGCGCCAGCGCAGGCGAGGATGACCAAGAGGAGACTGAGGCCGATGGGGGAGACCTGAGGAAGCCAGTAGTGGGCCTCGATCAGCAGGACGGCGGCAAGAAGGATGGCGACCAGGCGGGGGGCGGTGAGGAGGGGTCGGGTGCGGAGGAGGCTGAGCAGAACGAGACAGAGGAGGGGGAGCAGGAAGAGGCCCCAGTAGGCGAGCCAGGCGGTCCAGGTCGTATGGATCCCGGCGTTGACCCAGCCCACGCTGCCCAATGCGCCAAGGACCCCCGGCAGGTGGGCCAGGAGGGGGGTTCTTATTTCGTCGAGGGGAAGGCTGGAATGGGCAGTATAGAACCAGGCGAGGAAGCGGATGCTGAGGATTCCGGCCAGGATCCAGAGGAGGAGGCCTTGGATGGCCTGGGTGAAGGTTTCGAATCGGCTGAGTTCGTTGAGTGATCCGGCGAATATCCAGACGGTTCCCAAGATGCCGAAAACGGCCAGGTCCCAGGCGTTGGCGGCCCACATGGCGGCCATGGTGACGAGAAGGAGGGCGCTGGTGGCGGGTTGGTGAAGAGCCATCCGAATCCATCCAGGATGGTCTGTCTCGCGGGAGCGCTGAAACTGGGCGAGAAGGCAGATTCCTATAAGGAGGAGGATCAGGCCAAAGGAGTGGGCGTGCAGGTCTCCGAGGAGCCAGTTGAAGGCGGGAAATTCGTTGCGGGTGTTGGGAATCAGGTCAGAGGGATCCCAGAAGTCGAAGGCGGCAAGAGCGGTGGCGGGGCCATAGGCGCGCCAGAGCGAGAGCATCTCGGGTAGCTGTTTCCAGGCGGGGAGGGTTCCGGCGAAAACGATGCAGAGGATGGCCAGGGCTCCGCCGAGGCGTCGTTCGGTCAGGGCGCGGCCGGCGCTATAGGCCAGACAGATGAGGAGGGCAAAAAGGGTGGCGAGGCCGAGGTTGAAGGCGACTTGGGGAGGCACGGCGGTGAGGCGGGCGAGGGTGGCCCAGGCGAGGTGGCTGAAGTAGTAGTAGTTGATGGAATAGCCGGCGAGCCAGGGGTCGGCCGGGGGGAGGCTGCCGTCGCGCCAGAGCGAGGTGATGAAGGCGAGGTTGCCCCATTTTTCGGCTCCGTGCCATCCGCGTGCATCGAAAGTGGCGTCGGGGACATAGGAGCGGAACCAGAGATAGAGGAGAAAGGCCGCGAGGAAGAGGATTTCGTGAATGAGGATGGATTCCCGGTTTTCGCGGAGGAAGTGGCGGAAGGGCCGATGGGTCCGAATCAGCAAGGCGGCGTTGATCAGGAGCAGGAGGCCAGCCGCATAGAGAGGGGCGAAGAGTTGGGAAGTGGCGCCGGGCGGTGTGGGGTGGAGGTAGGAGATCCAGGCGCGGAGAAAGACGAGGAGGAGGAGTCCGATAGGTTTGGCCAGCCAGATTCCGCCGCCAGGCAGCAGGAGGGTGCTGCGCCATGCGAGGGGCAAGGCAAACCATCCCAGCAACACCAGGCAAAGCCACCAGGCCGCTATCGAGCCCCCAAAGGGTTCCCACCAGAAGTTGGACATGGTCGATGGGGTACTTTCCTGTCAGGTGTCAGTCTTATCCGTGGGGGGAGGCAGGTGACTCATCTGAGTATCGAATGCCTCGTCGCATGCTTGGGGGGTGGGGCACTGGCCCGCTCATCCGCGTATACTATTGCTGTAGGTTTACCGAGTTTCCAGTGCCCCTGCCTGTCCCCAGTGCTGCGTGGTTGACTGGATCATCAGCGTGCTTCAGCACGCTCTCCCTTTGCACCCGGCTTCAGCCGGGGTGTGAGGGAACTATGGGTTCACTGAAAGCCAGCTTCAGCCGGGCTTGTCCTCGTTTCTCTCCTCGCCATGCTTTTCCAGGGCCGGGTTGATGGTGCCATCGGTGTGGTGTTTCTTCTGGTTCGCGGCATACTGCAACACCGGGGCCAGATGGGATCTGGCGAAGCTCACTATCCCGTATCCCCGTTGCCAGTGGAGTGTTCCCGAACCATGTTGGCTGTTCATTTCATGGGAACTGGCCCCTTTGATCTGTCCGAGGCAGGCGTCGAGCTGGGCAAGGGGTTCATACTGGAAGACCAGGTGGATGTGGTCGGCGGTTCCTCCGATGCCGTAGGGGTGAAAGCCCTTCAGTTTTCGGCAGTAGTTGAGGATATAGTCGTGGAGTTCAGTCTCAATATCCTCGTTGATGGAAGGGGCATTATCTTTGCAGTGCCAGTTAACATGAAGGAAGATTTCGCTGAAGACATGGCTGGATCCTCGGCCCATGGGAGGTCCTTTCCAAGCCCGGCTGAAGCCGGCTGTTGATGAGTTGGCCCAGTCTGACACCCCGGCTGAAGCCGGGCGCAAAGGGGGAGCGCGCTGAAGCGCGCTGATGTATGGCCCGATCTGATCTCGAATGATCCATCTGCTTCAGGTCCTTGGCAGGCAGCCCGTTCGAAGAGCGGATCGAGTGTCTCGAATCCCGGTTGGCATTCGGTCCGCCGCGTCCGGTCGTATCTGCACTTGAATGATCCATCTGCTTCAGGTCCTTGG
>JABMPG010000833.1 GCA_013203855.1 bacterium | reverse complement strand
CGATGGCGACGTCTTTGATGATTCGGCAGTGCTTGATGACGCAGTTGGATCCGACGGTTCCGTAATATCCGCGGTGTTTGTCGAAGCGGGCGTCAGTGATGGCCTTGAAGCGGTCCATGAGTTTCTGGTCGCCGCGATATTTGGCCCAGAGATAGGCGTCGGCGGGGATCATGCCGTCGAAGGGGATGACCCTGCGTCCGGCCATCTCGTTCCAGATCTCGAGCCAGATGCGGACGCTTTCGTCTTCGCCGTCCTTGACGATGCCGTTTCCGAATTTGGCGTGATTGGTGGTGTGCATCTCGTCGATGTTGAAGAGAATGACGCCGTCTCCGATGACGTAGTGTGCGAGATAGCGTGCGTTATGTATGGCGACGTTGCTTCCGATGTCGCATGAGACGATGGAACTGGAGTAGAGGCCGACGGGTTGGCGCAGGTCGTGGTATTCGAGGTAGAAGGGCTCGAGGTCGCCGATTCGGACGAGGCCGTGAAAGTGGCAGTCTTTGACGAGGTCTGGATCGAAGGATCGGCTGACGAATATCTGATTCCAGTCGTCGGCGGTGTTCTCGTTCTTGACGAGGGTTTCGACCTCCTTGGCGGTGAGGTGACGATATTCTCGCTGGTTAAACTGCTGGGTGTCCCGCAGGTAGTATTCGTTTTCCCCTTCGGGTAGAAACTCAGGCGGAACGAATCCGTATCCGAGTTGGCTAAGGGGCGTCTTGACGATGTCACTCATGAGGAACTCCGAATCATGTGTAGTCTAGGAGGTGTTGGCAATTTCGAATTTCTGTCCGCATTCGGGACAGGTCAGGGAACGGCCTCCGAAAGTGGGGCTGATCTGAAAATGATGACCGCAAGGGCATTTGAGGCTTTTCCAGCCCTGGCCTCTGCGAAGGTGCTGGATCGGGGCGCGGGATTGCTCGGCGAGAGCGTCGGCCACGGCGGTGGGGGCTTGGCCGGGTTTCCCGGGAGACTCGCCGGAAATATCATGGTTGCGACCGCAGCGGGGGCAGAGGATTTCGGGTTTGTCATAGGTTGGAGGAATCTTGATGCGCATGCCGCAGGCGCAAGGGATGAGGTGGAATCCAGCGAGGCCGTCGAGGAAGTCGAGGGTCTTACGGCTTCGGTCGAGTTTCTCGGTCTGGTCTTCTTCTTCAGAGGTCGCCTCGCGCTGGAGCACGGGCTCGTCGGCGGAGAGGGTGCGGGAGCCGATGCATCCGTCTCCTGTCACCTTGCGAAAGGCCCGGTCGTAGTTGACGTAACCGGCGCCTCCGGCCATGGATCTGAGGATCTGGATGCGTTTTTCGGTGGGGGGGTGGGTCGAGAAGAGGCCGACCCCGCCGGCGGCCTGAAGGGGGTTGACGGTATAGAGTGGCGCGATGGCGCGGTTCACCTTCCCCCTCTGTGGATTGTTCTCTTTCCGGGTGGACTGCTTGCCGGCGAGGGCGATTTTTTCCAGGGCGGAGGCGAGGCCTTCGGGATAGCGGGTGTATCGGGCCGAAGATGCGTCGGCGAGGTATTCGCGCCGGCGAGACGAGGCCATGTAGAGGAGGTGGGCGAGGATGGGCGCCAGGATGGCCACGAGGAGTCCGATGATGAGGAAGATCGCGCCCGCGGCGCCGCCTTGAGAGTTTCTTCGGCGAGAGGTGCGTCTGCCCCCACCGTAGAACATGGAGCGGAGAAAAACATCGGAGAGGATCACGATGGCGGAGACGGAGACGGCGGCGAGGGTCATGAATCGGACGTCGAGGTTTCGGATATGGCCGATTTCGTGGGCGATGACGCCCTGGAGTTCGTCGCGGCTGAGTTTCCGGAGCAGGCCGGACGTGACTGCGACGGAGGCGGTTTCCGGTTTGCGGCCGACGGCGAAGGCGTTGGGGGAATCGTTTTCGATGATGTAGGTTTTGGGCGGTCTGGGCATTCCGGAGGCGATGGTCATCTCCTCGATCACGTTCACGAGTTGGGGCGCGTCGGCCTTTGTCACCTCGCGTGCGCCGGATGAGGCGAGGAGGATGTGATCACCGGCGCTGAAGGCCGTGATGAGAAGAATCAGCCACAGGATTCCGGCGATGAGGCCTCCGGCGATCATGCCCTCCAGGGGCAGACCGTTCCGGGGCGATGCGCCGGGGAAGAAGTAGGACCCGATCGCGGCGCCGAGGATTCCCAAGAGGAGTCCGAGGGCAAGGATGAGGATCCAGGATTTTCGGCGGTTGGATTCGATGGCTTCCCACATGGGCTAGTCAATCTCGGGCGGAGTGGGGGCTTTGAGGGCGGTGCCGAACATGTCGGCGAAACATCGGGAAACGGCTCCGGTCTCGCCCGATTCGAAGCGGGCAATGAGGGCCTGCATTTCGCCCGGATCGAACCAGTAGCCGTGACCGGCCGGGCAGCGGTCGATATCGAGAGGAGGGTTCGAGGCGAATCGCTGGGTCTTGAGTTTGCGGCTGCACCGCAGACAGCGGCGCTGGGTTTTCGGGCCTCGGGGGGCTTCGGCGAGGGCTCGGG
>JABMPG010000832.1 GCA_013203855.1 bacterium | reverse complement strand
GGAACGGGAGTTCGAAGTTCAGGAGGCTAGCGTTTGGGGTTCCTTGCGCTATCGGAAAGGTTGTGCGATGCTCACGTCGTTGGGGAGTGTCTTCCGCAGGTTGTCAGTGGACTTCTTGAACTCCGCATAGATCGCTGGAGAGGAATATGGGGGTATGTCGAACCTAGACCAAAAGCAATTGCCTGGGCTTCTGGATTACACGCAAAAGCACTGGGAAACTTGGCCGGGGCTGCTCATGGCTCTTCTGATTGCTTTGATCGGGTCCCTTTCGCTGACGACGTTCTTGCCAAAACCTGTAGTTGCGGTCCTCTTCGTTGTCATCGAGGCCATGCTCACTACGGTGTGGTTTTGGATGCGTAGACTACCCAAGACCAAACGGGGCAAGGTTGGCCTTGTAATCTGTATCTCTGCAGAAGAGAAAGGTGAACGGACGAGGATCAAGGAAGACTTTGTCCGAAGTCTGCATGAGCTCCTGAAACGGGGGCAATCAGGCCAATATTTTCAGGTTATCACAGTTCCGGACCGTATCGCTCCTCACATTGTAGATACAGACGACGCAGAGAAAATTGTCACCAAGTGCAAAGCCCATTTCATCCTGTTCGGACGTGCTCGGCTGAGAACCATTAACTCTTCCGAGCAGCATGTTCTGAACCTGACCGGCTTGGTTAAGCACAGGCCGATCCCAAAGGAAGTGAGCGCGCAGTTTTCGGGTGAGATCTCTGAACTGCTTCCCACGAAAATACTCGTAAACAAGCAGAATGATTTCAAGAACTTCGAGTTTACGTCTGAGCTAGTCAACTGTGTGGCGAAGTACATCATCGGGGTCGCAGCGGCAATGTCGGGGGACTTGGCCTATGCAGAGCAGTTGCAGAATGACGTACTGAGTGCTGTAAGTGCGAGGGAGGGTGATTTCCCAATATACAAGAAACTCCGAGACCGAGTTCCTTTTCGCCTGGCCGAGATTCATCATCAGCAGGCTGTAGTCTCTTACGATCGCTGGCTAAAGAATCGCGACATCCTGCACATGGACCAGATGGGTATATATTTGCAGAGAATCCCCCGGCAGTACGAGAATCGATACCCAGTCCTCATCCTCAGAGCGATCCTTGCCTTCGTGCGAGACCGAGATACAGCAGCAGCGAAAGGATTCATTGACAAGTGCGAAAAGGTTGCTGGCACGGATGGAACATGGCTCTTCAGTCGAGCGTTTGTGGAGGCATACGAAGGTGATCTCAAAACAGCCTCCCGATGTTACCAAAAAGCCATGGAGATGGAAATCGGCTCCCACCTCGTATCCGACGTGGAGGAGTTCCTGTCATGGGTCTTTGAGCAAGAGCCAGACAAAGTCCAGTTGCTTTTCTGCCTAGGGTATATTAATGAGAGAATCAAGGACGATGGGAAGTTGGCGGTAGAGCATTTCAGCGAATTCTTGGATAAGTGCGATCGAAATTGCTTCCCGGACGAGCGTAAGCATGCCGCCAAATCGATAGTCAAGCTGAAGAAAATGATCGAAGGCCAAACTGCGCCACCACAGCCTTCCATGCCTAGAAGAAGTGATGGCGAGAATTCTCGCGATGGGAAGGGCAAGCGGCTTCCGCTCAAGACGAAAGGGCAGCGGAAGGATAATGCGAAGAGGATTGTCAAACGGTAACGCATTCTCCAATCATTTTTACTTTCACGAGGGTGTTGGCGGGGGAGGGTAAAGGCTAACCGAGTTGGCGTGAGACCGACGCGCGAGGTCCTTGAGTCTTTTGACTGGTCTGGCTGTTTCTCTATAGATTGAAGCTGAAGGATTGGGCTTTACCGATGGTATCGTTCCGGGCTGGGCTAGTATTCTGTTTCAAAAACAGATTCACAATATCTGGCGGTGATACTGGAAACGTCTGAAGCACGGCCATTGGCCCGTTCTGTTCCGATTCGACTTGCCGCGATTCCGCTCCACGGCCCGTCGCCTCCTCTCGCCCCTTGTCCCTCATAGGGCCTCGGCCATGAGTTTTGCGAGGGGCTTGTTGAAGAAGGCGGTGTCGGGGAGGCGGCTGCCTTCGGCTAGGGTTGCGAGGCCGTAGAGGAGTTGGGCGTAGTCGGCGATGCGGGGGTCCTTGGCGTCGGCTTCGTGGAGGGCTTTCAGTTTTTCGAGGATGGGATGGGCGGCGTTGACTTCGAGGATTCGTTTGCTTTTGGGGACGTCCTGTCCGGCGGCGCGGAGCATCTGTTCGAGTTGGGGCGAGAGGTCGGCGGTGTCTCCTACGAGGCAGGCGGGCGAGTCGGTGAGTCGGGCGGAGAGGCGGACTTCCTTGACGTATTCGTCCAGGGGTGATTCGAGCGTCTTGAGGAGGTCGGCGAACACCTTCTGCTTTTCCTTGCGCGTTTCTTCTTCCTGCTTGCGCTCTTCTTCGGTTCCGATTTCGACCTCGCCGCGGGCGATGGACTGGAATTCCTTCTCCTTGAAGTTGTAGACGGCCTGGGGCCACATCTCGTCGATCGTGTCGGCCAGCAGCAGGACGGGGTAGCCTTTTTCGCGGAAGGCTTCGAGATGGGGGGAGCCCTTGAGCGCCTCGTATGACTCGCCGGAGAGATAGTAGATCTTCTCCTGGCCCTCGGGCATGAGATCGATCACTTCCTGAAGTGTGAGCAGTTTCTCGCTACCCGTCACGTGAAAACGGCAGAGGTCCAGAATCTTTTCCTGGTTTTTTCGGTCCTGCAGGATCCCCTCTTTCAGCACTCGGCCGAATTCGCCCCAGAAGGTTTCATATTTTTCCGCCTGATTTTTCTGTATGTCCGAAAGCGTGTCGAGGACCTTGCGCGTCAGGCCATTTCGGATGGTCTGGACCTGCCGGTTCTGCTGGAGGATCTCGCGTGAGATGTTCAGCGACAGATCCTCGGAATCCACGACGCCCTTCACGAACCTCAGAAACGGCGGGATCAATTCCTCGCAGTCCTGCATGATGAAGACGCGGCGGATGTAGAGATGAACGCCCCGGCTGTAGGATTGCGCCATGAACAGGTCCATCGGCGCCTTGGAGGGGATGAAGAGCAGGGCGCGGAACTCGCTGCGTCCCTCGGCGCGGAAGTTGGTGCGGTGCAGCGGCTCCGACCAGTCGTGGCTCACATGCTTATAGAACTCGTTGTACTCCTCATCAGTCACCTCGCTCTCGGGCCGCGTCCAGATCGCCTTCATCGAGTTGAGCGTCTCGTCCTCGACAACCTTCTTCTCTTCCGCGCCCTCGACCGGCTGACCGTCCTTGTCCCGCTCGATCTCGGTGCGCTCCACGCGCATGCGGATGGGATAGCTCACGAAGTCGGAGTATTTGCGGACCGTCTGCCGGATCGTCCATTCCTGGGCGAAGTCGCTGAGCCCGTCCTCTTCGTCGGGGTTCTTGAGATGGAGGGTCACGGATGTGCCGGGCTCGTCGCGGTCGGCCTCCTCCAGAGTAAAGGTGCCGTCGCCGGTCGATTCCCAGCGCACCGCCTTCTCATGGGTCGCGTGCCGGGTGACGAGCGTCACTTTGTCGGCGACCATGAAGGACGAGTAGAAACCGACACCGAACTGGCCGATTAGTTCGGGATGCAACTCGCCGTCTTTTTTCGCCTGGTTGAGGAGGCTCAGGTATTCCTTGCTGCCCGACTTCGCGATCGTGCCGATATAGCGGATCACCTCATCGCGAGTCATCCCGATGCCGGTATCGTGAATCGTCAGCAGGCGCTTCTCTTTATCCGTTTCGAGCCGGATATGGGGATCGGCGGTGAACTTTGCCAGTTCCGGGTCCTGAAGGGCTTCGAATCGGAGCTTGTCCAAGGCATCCGAAGCGTTCGAGATCAACTCCCGGAGGAAGATCTCCTTATGGGAATAAACCGAGTGAATCATCAGGTCCAGCAACTGCCGCGCCTCGGTCTGAAACTCGAATGTTTCCGCTTGGGGGGTCATGTTTTCTTCTCCACGAATGGTAGTCTGTGCCGGAGATTCTCCCCGGCGGTTCCTCAAAGAGAAAGCATTATACGAGGAGACGACAGATGCGTCAAGACGGGGCTTGTTGAGAGTCCTGACCAAAGAGACAAGACCATGGAGGTTTGTAAGTTGTTATAGGTCGTAAATGCCTTGACTATCGGACGGAAGCGCGGGAGAATCCAAGCGATTTTTTGCTGCACCGTATGGAACCCACGGCTACCAGAATCTGAAAAAAGGCCAGAAGGGAGAACGCTCCAAGTGAGATTCACGACTATCCTGTTCTTGTTTGCCGGAATTCTGCTCTGCCAGACCGCATGCGATCAGAAAAGCGAGATGAAAACGGTGGTGCGAATCGGCCACTTCCCGAACGTCACCCATGCCCAAGGCCTGATTGCCCACAACTTCTCACGGGAGGGAAAGGGCTGGTTCGAGGAGAGACTCGGAGCCGACGTGGAGGTCCAGTGGTTTGTCTACAACGCCGGTCCGTCGGCGATGGAAGCCTTCTTTGCCGGGTCTCTGGACGCGACCTACGTCGGACCCAATCCGGCCCTGAACGCCCACATCAAGTCCAAAGGTGAGGAAGTCCGGGTTCTCGCCGGAGCGGCTTTCGGCGGAGCCGCGCTGGTGGTTCACCAGGACGAGGGGATCGCCTCCGTGGCCGATCTCCGAGGCAAGAAGATCGCGACCCCGCAGTTCGGCAATACCCAGGATGTGGCGTGTCGCGCCTGGCTGACCGAGCAGGGGTTCGAGGTGACGAAGACCGGTGGAGACGTTCAGGTTATCCCCACGGCCAATCCGGATCAGCTCGCCCTCTTCCAGCGACGGCAGATCGACGGGGCTTGGACCGTCGAGCCGTGGGTCTCGCGGCTCGAGATGGAAGCGGGCGGGAAGGTGTTCCTTGAGGAGAAGGAGGCTTTGACGACAGTTTTCGCTTGCAGCGAGGCCTTCTTGAGAGAGAAACCGGATCTGGCGGAGAAACTGCTCCAGGCCCACCTCGAACTGACCCAGTGGATTAGCGACAGCCCTGACGAAGCCCAGAAACGAGTAGTCGCCGAACTCACGGCGCTGACCCACAGCCCCTTCCCGCTGGAACTGGTTCAGCACGCCTGGCCACGCCTTACCTTCACCGGGACCATCGAGACCGAGGACTTCGCCCGGTTCATGCGCTCCGCCCAGAAGGTGGGCTTTCTGAAGGAGGGGGGGGATCTGTCAGCCCTCGTCGCGAGAACGCCAGAATGACTACCCGCCTTCAGGAGGAATTGACCAACGTTCCCCCCGTCAAGCTCTCCGTGCAGGGAGTCTCGAAGTCTTTTCGGGTAAAAGGCGCCTGCGTGCAAGCGTTGCGCAACGTGACGATCCGGGTCGACGAGGGGGAGTACGTCTGCCTGGTAGGGAAAAGCGGGTGCGGTAAGAGCACCCTCCTGAACCTGATTGCCGCGCTCGACCGCCCCGACGCGGGTGAGATCCTTGTGGACGGATCGCCGGTTACCCAGCCCGGCCGCGACCGCATGGTAATGTTCCAGGAGACCGCTCTCTTCCCTTGGCTCGACGTTCTCGGAAACGTTCTATTCGGGCTGAAGTTGAAGCCGAACCTGACAAAAAAGGACCGCCTGGAGGTGGCCAGTTTCTATCTCGACATGGTGGGGCTCAAGAGTTTCACCCATGCCAACATTCACGAGTTGTCGGGCGGGATGAAGCAACGGGTGGCCCTGGCCCGCGCGCTGGCGCCCAATCCCCGAGTGCTCCTGATGGACGAACCCTTCGGGGCACTCGACGCTCTGACTCGCGAAAAACTGTACGTCGACATCCAGAACATCTGGCTCAAGCGACGCAAGACTATCCTGTTCGTCACTCACAACGTGCGCGAGGCGGTATGTCTGGGCGACCGGGTGATCCTCATGGCGCCGGAGCCGGGTCGGGTGATCGAGGAGTTTGATATCGATCTCGAACGTCCCAGGGATATTAACAGCGTGGCCTTGGCCGAACACGCGACCCGCATAACCCGCGTGCTGAAAGAGCGTCCCCGGGAACAGGAGGTGGACGAGTGAACCGAGTTCTTCGTTCCGCAGTCTTCTTCCTTCTGATTGCCCTGCTGTGGCAGGGCATCGCGATGTCCGAAAGGCTCTCCTCCTACCTCCTGCCCAGTCCGCTGTCCGTAGTTCGATATCTCTACGGCGCTGTCGTGGATCTCAGTCTTTTCGCAGCCGCGTGGGTTACTCTCAAGCGCCTGGTGCTGGGGTATGCCATCGGTCTCCTCTTCGGTCTGCCACTGGGCCTTCTGACGGCCGAGTTTCGGCTCTGCCGGGACACGATCGGCCTGCTTGCACTCGGCCTGCAGACACTGCCCAGCATCTGCTGGGTGCCCCTGGCTCTGCTCTGGTTCGGTCAGACGGAGTCGGCCATGCTTTTTGTCGTAATCATGGGCTCTCTCTGGTCCGTCCTCATCGCGACCCAGACCGGCGTCCAGACCATGCCGCCTATCTACGTTCGCGCGGCCAGAACCATGGGCTCGAAAGGGCTGCACACCTGGCTGAAGGTTATCCTCCCCGCCTCGCTGCCATTCCTGGTCAGCGGGATGAAACAGGGCTGGGCCTTCGCCTGGCGATCCCTCATGGCCGCCGAAATCTACGTCACCATACTCACTGGATTCGGTCTGGGGCAACTGCTGCACTACGGGCGGGAACTCCACGCCATGGACCAAGTGATCGGAGTGATGCTGGTCATTGTCCTCATCGGACTTCTTGCCGACCGTCTGTTCTTCTCGCCATGGGAACGCTTCCTCTACCGGCGATGGGGCGCGACGGGCTGAGGTTCTCACTCTCAGGAAGGCCACAGGGTCCAGACGTACAGCACGTATCCGCCTATCAGCAGCCCGCCTTCCCAGCGTTGCAGTCTCTGGCCGGTCCACAGGAGGGGAAGCAGAGCCACCGCGAAGGCTACCATGACCCACGTGTCGACCGGGCTGATGCCGGGAGCTTCCAGGGGGCTGACAAGGGTGGAGACTCCGAGTATTCCGAGTACGTTGAAGAGGTTGGAACCTACGATGTTCCCTACCGCAATGTCGGGGTGTCTGCGCAGGGCAGCCACGATGGACGTGGCGAATTCCGGCATGCTGGTCCCTGCGGCGACAATCGTCAGACCTACCACCGCCTCGCGCACGCCGAGGGCACGGGCGATGCTCATGGATGAGTTCACCAGGAGCCGCGATCCCAACACAAGCATCCCGAGCCCCACCAGGATAAGCAGCGCGTCCGTGCCCAACCGGCGTGTTGGTCCCGGCGTGCCCACCTCGAACTCCCGCAGCACATCGCCCGAGGCCTCGCGTCTCGCCTGGTAGATGCTGAAAACCGTGTAGGCCACAAGAAGGCAGACGAGCAGAGCGCCCATCCATCGGGAGACGTTCTCCCGCGAGACAAGCCACGCAGCCCCGAGGGAGACCGGAATCAAGAGCGGAGCGTCGAGCTTCAGAACCTGAAGGTGGACGCGAAGGGGGCACAGGATCGCGGAAATCCCCAGTATCGCGCCTACATTGAAAATATTGGATCCCACAACGTTGCCCACGGCGATATCGCCATGTCCCTGCAGGGCACCTGAGACGCTCACGAGCATCTCGGGCGCGCTGGTGCCGAAGGCGACGACGGTCAGGCCGATCACAAGAGGGGTGAGGCCCAGATGACGCCCTAGGGAACTGCTGCCGCGCACCAACGCCTCGGCCCCGGCCGTCAGGAGAATGAGCCCCACGATAAGAGAAAGGATGTCGAGCACCATGGTTTGCCGCCCGTCAACCGGTCGGTGAAATTTCCTGTCGGCCGCCCCCTTCCGCCGGACTCATTCCGACAAGCCCATGCCGGGTCTTCTCCCAGTAGTGCGGCCGGGTCATCAGTTGCCATAGGGCCTTCCACGCCGCCACGCTCATCAGGACCCAATAGGGTGGAATGAGAAGGGCGTGGAGAACCAGCCCGTAGTAGCGCCGTGAGCAGCATCCCAGCATCCCCGCGTAGACCAGCGCGAAGTTACCCACGAAGAGACAGAAAAACGCCAGAATGAAAATCACCGGCGGGAAGAAGGCCCCCACGGCTTGCGCCCGAAAAAACACCCACACCAGCGCCAGTGCCCAGTAGAGGGGATTTACCAGCACGGTCAGGCTGACCCCACCCGTGAGCACTAGAAAATCCAGATACCGCCGGGGACCCATGGCTCGCGCGTCGCGCCAGGGATGCCGGGTGTGGACGAGAAATGTCTGAAGGTACCCCTTGATCCATCGGGACCGCTGACGCACCCAATATCGCAGGCTCGAGCATGCCTCCTCCCAGGTCGTCGAGTTCAGTACTCGGGTCCGGTAACCCTTCTTGTAGAGCCGCATGCCGAGGTCGCAGTCTTCGGCCACATTCCAAGGATCCCACCCGCCGAACTCGAGCAGGGCGCGACGCTTGAAATGGTTCGACGTTCCGCCCAGCGGAATGGGCGCGTCTATGCGGCCGAGACCGGGCAGGTAAAGGTCAAACC
Organism: bacterium; assembly: GCA_013203855.1. GTDB lineage: Bacteria > Sumerlaeota > Sumerlaeia > UBA8349 > UBA8349 > JABMPG01. The sequence goes on along the minus strand of JABMPG010000832.1, from coordinate 2,072 downwards.
AGGTCGAGTAGTCCACCGTGAACCACCGGGTTAGCAGGTTCTGATCGCGATTGTAGAAATTCAGTTTTGCCTGAAGACAGACCACCTCGTCCGGCAGTCGCCGAAAAGCGGCTGCGGTCTTGAGCAACTGGTCCGGCTCCGGCCGATCCTCGGCGTCATAGATCACCACGAAATCCCCTGTGGTGTGGGCCAGTCCGACATTGCACGCCTTGGGCTTGGTGCGCGGATAGGAGTCCGGAACGATCAACGTTTCGAATGGCGCGGCCAGTTCGAGCCGCTCTGCCGCGTCGATCGTCTCCCGGTCCGTCTCCTCTAGAAGTAGGAGAATCTGAAGCCGTTCCCGTGGATACTCCAGGCCCTCCAGGGCGTTGACCAGATCCGGCAGAACGTCTGCTTCGCGAAACAGCGGGACAAGAATCGTATAGGAGGGAAGCCCCCCACGGTCGAGGGCCGCGATCTCCTCCGCCGGGACGTTCACTTGTCGATCCGCCCCGGTCGAAGCCAGAATGATCCTGAGTTTGTACAGAGTGACGCCCAGGTAGAAAGCGGCGAGAACAGCGTTGACCGAATAGAGCGTTACCCGCCAAGACACGAAACAAGCCGCGACAAGAGCCGTGAGGAGCGATAGCCAGAACATGGCCTGTCGCCTCGTCCACGCTTTTTGAGCCCTCTCTTCCGGATCGATGATTGCCAGCGAATGACGCATTCCAAGATCTCCGCCTTCATCCCGTAGAACCTTCAAATCAGGCCGGGACAGACGGCGGGATCATAGCATTCCACGCCACTATCGGCGAGGCAAATGCGGAGGAATGCTGGCGTTGAGTCTTGAGTTTGGAGTCTGGGCTTGCGTGTTCTCATTGTTCCCATTCTGCGTTTTCGCTTTCTCCTTTTGGATTTTTTCTTGCGATTCCGCCGCATTCCGTCAAAATGCACTATTCCGGGATCGCCCGGTCAGCCTGATGCAAGGAGAGAGAGCCGTGAAAGTCTGTAAATTTGGGGGGAGTTCCGTAGCCAGCGCCGAACAGATCGACAAGGTCTGCCAGATCGTGCAAGCCGACTGCGAGCGGCGAATCGTCGTCGTCTCCGCCCCGGGAAAGCGCCATTCCGCGGACACCAAAGTTACCGACCTCTTGATCCGCTGCGCCGAAGAAGTCCTGGAGACGGGAAGGACTGGCTCCGCCTTCGAGCACCTGGTAGACCGGTTCCGCGAAATCCAGGAAACACTCGATCTGCCTCCCGAGGTGCTGGAGCGCATTCGCGGAGATCTCCGGGAGCTTGCCGATGCCGATCGCTCCCATCCCGCCCGTTATCTGGACGGCCTCAAAGCGGCGGGCGAGGACAGCTGCGCCAAGATCGTCGCCGCAGCCCTGAACCAGCGCGGACTCCAGGCAGTTTATGTTTCTCCAAAGGAAGGCGGCCTTCTCCTCAGCGACGAATTCGGCAACGCGCGCGTCCTGACTGAATCCTACGAGAATCTGAGTTCCCTGAAGGACCGGGCGGAAATCGTCGTTTTCCCCGGATTCTTCGGCTACACGAAATCCGGGGAGGTGGCCACGTTCCCCCGGGGAGGCTCCGACATCACGGGCGCTATTCTCGCCGCGGCCGTTCAGGCCGATCTCTACGAGAACTTCACCGATGTCGATTCGGTTTTCGCCGCCGATCCCCGGCTCGTTGAATCTCCCCGCCCGATCGAGGAAATGACCTATCGCGAGATGCGCGAGCTCTCCTACGCGGGATTCGGAGTCTTTCACGCGGAGGCCGTGCTGCCCGCCGTTCAGGCCAACGTCCCTATTTCCATCAAGAACACGAACCGCCCCGACGCTGCTGGCACCCATATCGTGCCCCGCCGCGATCACACCCCCGGCGACGCCGTGGGAATCGCCAGTAGTAGCGGCTTCTGCTCGGTCTTCATCGAGAAATTTCTCATGAACCGCATGGTCGGCTTCGGGCGCAGAGTCCTCGAAATCCTCGAAAAAGAGAGCCTCTCGCTCGAACACATGCCTTCCGGAATCGACAGTCTGTCCGTCATTCTGAACGAATCGGAGTTCCGGGCGGAAGTCGAAAGCCGCGTC
>JABMPG010000831.1 GCA_013203855.1 bacterium | reverse complement strand
TCAGCGCGTCGTGGAGGACATCGAGAAATCTGTCGTGGTCACGACCGCGCGCTCGATCCACTCGCACTACTGTCCCCAGTGCAAGAAGCGAGTTGATCCCGTCGTTACCGACGCGCTGCCAAAGTTGGTTGTGTTCGTGTGGTGTGCGTCAGCAGCAGCGACTGGTCCCAGAAAGCCCTTGGCCCAGCCCGGTGGCGGGATGCCTCACGGCCCGGGGATGACTGAGAACGTTCCGCTTTCGCCGTAGACGAAATCGTCGTGCATGCTGACCACCCGGAGACGGACGGCGCTGAAGGGGCCTTGGTTAACGAGGAGGTTGAGAGAGCCTGTATTCGGGATATCCCAGGCCAGGGTCACCCAGTTCGCGCCGTCGGCCGTGCCGGTGATCTTTACGTTGCCGGGCAGGCCGCTCGACGTCCAGTGGATCGTCTGGGTGGTTCCCATGGGCCACTGGGCTCCAGCAAGGGGTGCGGTCATCTGGACCTGATAGGGCGATTCGGGGATGGAGAAGATCGCGCTGTCACCGTAAACGGCGGGAGACGCGTTGCTCTGGATCCGCAGTTGCGCCGTCGCGTAGGGCCCCACGCTCACGTAGCCGGTGAAAGCCCCCGTGTTGGGGATTTCGGAAGCGACGAGGATCCAGTCGCCCGTTCCGAAGCGAGCCAGGGCGCGCACCGACCCGGTAAGGCCAGCGGATTCCCAGTGGATGGTCTGATACGTGGCTTTCGGCCACCCCACTCCCTCCGCCGGATCGGTCACGTGGATGAAGGGTCCGGACTGAATCGTGAAGGTCGGACTCGTGTCGCGAACGCCAGGCAAGTCCGAGGCCTGAACGCGGATTCGCGCCTGGGCGGAAGGAGTCGCGGGGACCGTCCACAGGAACTGGCCCGTGTTCGCGACGCCCTGGGACAGAGTCGTCCAGGTGGCTCCGTCACTGGTGAAGAGGATGTCAATCCCGCTCGTGAAATCTTGCGACTGCCAGGTGATAGATATCGGTTGACCGGCCTGAACGGCCGTTCCGGTTGTCGGATAGGTGACGCGGAGAGACGGATCGGGCCCCGTGAGCCACGGATCGAACCGGACCGCCGCACCCACCGGATCGCCCGCGCCGGAAGCGGGGTGGCCCGTGATCGGGTCAAGCATGCCTCCGGAAGGTCCGCTCGCATCGCCCCACCAGCTGTGCCGGGCGTCGAGCGTCCCGGCCGCAGATAGGGCGCCCACGCCGTTGCCGAGGAACGAGTTGAGGTGGGACAGGAGCAGACCGTCCGAGTTTTCCCCCCGCCATGCCACGTTGTTACCCAGGAACCGGTTCAGGGCGATGCCCGCCCCCGGAATCAGGCCCGTGTCGAGCCCGGTCGCGTTACCGTCAAGGAGGTTGCTCATGGCTACGAGGTCGGCGCAATCTCTCGCGAGGATCCCCGTATCCCAGCCGCGCAGAGCGTTGCCCAGGATTCTCGTCTCACCGCTTCCGGGCAGAATGCGAATTCCGACTCCGCCTGAGCCGTCCTGCTCGAGAGTGTTGTCCTCTATCAGGTGGCTCTTCGTCCCGTCCACTTGAATCGCCGTTACACCTTCGCCGAAGTCGTGGCCGGATCGGATGATCCAGTAACGGAGGGTGATCCCGTCGGTCGTCAGACGTACGCCGCCCAGGATTGTAGCCGATGAAGCTGGGTCAGCGAGCAGTGTCAGAGGTTTGGCGATCAAGAGGCCTTCCGGGAAGACGCCCTCGGGGGCGAACAGGGCGTCGTCCGCCGCCGCGCTAGCCACGGCCTCCTGGAGTGAGGCGTAGAAGCCGCCTTGGGTCACGTTTTCGACGAGGTAGACCCGTCGGAAGTGGGCGAGGACCGAGGTCGGACCGGCCAGCGTTACAGAAACCGCCTCGTCCTCCCCGGCAACCGCTCCCGACCAGTGGTCAAAGGTCCAGTTAGAGGCGGCGAGAGCGGTCAGGAGGGTGTCGCTTCCCTCGTCGTACCAAGAGCCGTATTCGCCGGGCGGGGCGGCCGTGACCGTGCCGGCATTCAGAGGTTCGAGGGCCGTTTCGAGCAGGTATTGCGTTCTCCAGAGCCAGGTCAGAGTCGAAGGTCGGTCGAGGGTGAAAACAACCGTTGCCGCCGTCCCGCTTTCCGGAACGGCCCCTTCGCCTTGCCAGCCCGTGCAGACCGATCGCGAGCCAGGTCCGGAGGCCACGATCGGCTGGGCCACATAGGCGTTGACGAGGGAGCCGGAAGTGTAGAAATGGACCCCGGCCGCCGGGCGGGGATTTCCCGCCTCGCCGATCACGGTGAGGGGCAGCGGCTCGGACGGTTTCTCATAGACCAGGTGTTGTGCCCATTTGTCGGGGGTGAGGTGGATTTGTTCGGTGTTTAGTGTTGTGGGGAAATTGCCGTAGGGTTGGGCGAAGGCGAAGCTGTCGCCTGGTTCGCCGCGTGTGCAGCCTGCGATGTCTAGTTCGAGCTCGGTCTGGAAGGAGAGCCAGAGGGGGCCGGGGTTGAGCTGGAGGGTGGTCGGGTATCCGTCCGGGATGGGGACGGTGAGCCAGTCGTCGGCGGTGGCGTTGGTGATGGGGGGCGATTCCCAGAGGAGTGCGGGATCGGGGTCGTCGCTGTAGAGAGCCAGGCGCACGGTGCCTCCGGCCGCGTGAGAGTAGAACCGGACGGACTGGACGTCGGCGGTTTCAGGCAGATTGATCCGGGTGGCCTTTGCCCATGTTCTGGCGCAGAGGTCGGCGCGGATGAGTCGGCCGGGTTCCGAGGCGGCCGAGGCGATCAGGCCCGCGCCCGTCACGGGATCGAGAACGCCGCAGGCGGTCAGGCCCTTTTCCAGGGGCACGGAGAGCGAGCCGAGGCGTTTCATCTCTGAGCCGTCGGCGCCGAGCTGGATCTGGACGAGGCGTCCCGTCTGCGTTGAGGTGAGGATCCAGGCGCGGTCGGCGTATGGGTCTTGCAGGATCTGAACGGGGTTGTTTTCGCCGGCTTGGAGGCCGATTGTGTTTTGTCGCGTCGGGAGGGCCGGTCCCGTGCCGAGGTTCACGCGCACGACCTGGGCGGGTTGCGTGTGGGTGGCGAACCAGGCGGAGTTCGAAGGGGGGTCGATGGTGGCGCAGGTCAGGCTGTTCTCTCCGCCGAGGAGGGTGAGAGCGCCGATTCGCATGGGCGGGAGGATAGCGCCGCCCAGCCATACCTTGACGACCTTGCCCGGCCAGGTGTGAGTCCCGAACCAGCCGTAGCCCGACGCCGGGTCGATGATCGCGCAGGCCAGATCGTTTTCGCCGATGTTCAGGGTGAGACTGCCGACGCGTGTTGGGGGAGCGCTTCCCGCGCCGAGGGAGATCTTCACGATCCGTCCCGGGGCCGTTCCCGTCCCGAACCAGGCGTGGCCCGAAGCCGGGTCGGCCGCCGCGCTGATCAGGTAGTCCTCGCCGGCCGGCAGCGTGAGAGATCCCACGCGGGAGGGCGGCGCGTCACCTGTGCCCAGGGCCACCTTGACGATGTGTCCGGGTTGGGTGAGCGTCCCGAACCAGGCGTAGCCGGCGGCGGGGTCGATCACCGCGCTTTCGAGGCAATTCTCGCCTTCCTGGAGCGTGACGGCGCCGATGACTTCGGGCGTGCCGTCGCGGAAGGCGACCTTGACGATCCGTCCGGGAGAAGTGCCTGTTCCGAGCCACGCATAGCCGCTGACGGGATCGAAGACCGCGCTGCGGAAGTAGGAGTCTTCCGCGTCGAGATCGAGAAAGCCGTTCGCGCCCAGGAGGGAAACCTGCCGGGCGTCGATCTTGTCCAGGATGCCGGGCGCGCCGGAGGATCCGGTCAACAGCCAGCCGGTCGAGTCGTCGAGAACGCCGCAGGCCAGGCCTTCGCCCGACCATGCCGTCCCCAGAATCCGAAGGCCCGAATCGTTGTAGGCGACCCGGCAGATCGGCCCGTTTTCCTCGTCGCTGCCAAACCACGCCACGCCGCTTTCGAGATCGAAGACGGACCATGACAGGCCGTTGACACCCGCAGGCAGGTCGACGCCTCCCAGGCGCTCTGGCATCTCTCCCGGCCCGCCGACCCGGATGGCCACTAGCCGGCGCCGCGCCCCGTTCGCCGCGAAGAAGGCGATGCCGCGCGTGGGATCGATGGACGCGCAGATCAGCGAGTCCTCTCCCGGCTCGCAGGCGATCGCGCCCACGCGCACGGGCTCACCCGTCTCCGGGTCGGTGGCAAACTTCACGATCCGGCCCGGGGCGGTGTCGGTCCCGAAGAGGAAGGAGCCGGAGAGGGGATCGAAAATGGCCGAGGCGGGAGAATCTTCACCCGTTTGGAAAACCACTCCGTCCAGCCACGTCGGAGCCTCTAATCCGGTTCCGCCCGCCACGCGCGCGACCCGTCCTGGCGAGGTGTCAAATCCGAACCAGGCCACGCCGCTTGTGGGGTTCATGGCGACGCATCGGGCGCTCGATTCGTTGGATGTCAGCGTCACGGCGCCGATGCGTTCGGGGGCGTTCACGCCCGACTTCACTTTCAGCACTCGCGCCGGAGACGTGCCTGTGCCGAAAAGAACGTAGCCGTGATCGGGGGAGGCAATGGCGCAGTTCAGCGGTCCCTCGCCATCCTGCAGAACCAGTTCGCCCGTGACGGCGGGATCTTCTTCTCCCTGGCCAACGGCCACCTGAAGGATCCGGCCCGGCACAGCGTCCGTGCCGAAAAGGGCGAAGCCTGTCGCATCGTCGAGTGCCCCGCAGGTCAGGCGGCCCGTTCCGCCCGGCAGCGCGAGTGTTTCAGCCAGAACGGGCGGCGCGGCCTCGACTCCGGCCTGCAGGCCCAGCACACGGCCCGTGTTCGTGCCGGCCCAGAATCTTGCCCCGATCGAATCCCACGCCCCGCATCGAATCGCGCCCGCTTCCGGGGGCAGCTCGACCGCCGAGAGACGGACCGTTGCGGCCGAGGAGGGATTCAGGGTGATCTGGACCACCTGCCCCGGCGCGGTGTCCGTCGCAAACCAGGCCAGACCGCCTGCGGTGTCAACGGCCCCCGCCGCGAGATGATTCTCGCCCGGCTCGAGCATCCAGGCGTCGTCGCGGGACGGAGACAGAATCCCGGCTCCGAGGGATACCTGCACGATCCGTCCGGGAACGGTATCCGTCCCGAACCAGGCCTTTCCTTCGCCAGTGTCGAGAAGCACCGACCGCAGGTTGTTCTCGCCCGCCGGGAGAACAGCCGTCCCTAGCCGAACCGGCAAGGCCGTCCCGACCCCCGGAGCGATCTTCACGACCTGCCCGGGCGAGGTCCCCGTGCCGAAATAGACATAGCCACTGGTCGGATCCAGCGCCGCGCAGGCCAGATTGCCTTCATTGTAGGGCAGGATGATCGACCCGATTCGATACGGTGCGGCATCCCCAACACCCAAAGCCACCTTCACCACAAAACCAGGATAGAGACCCGTGCCGAAAAGCGCGAAGCCCTGCGCCGAATCGATCACGGCGGACCGCAGACGCCCTTCCTGGAGACGCAACGTCACCGCCCCCACCCGCCTCGGCGCTTCGCCCTCACCCCCCACCGCCACCTTCACCACGCGCGAGGGCAGCGTATCGGTGCCGAACCAGGCATAGCCCGCTGCCGCGTCCAGCGCCGCGCAACTCAAAAGTTCCTCCCCGGCCTCCAGGCGCACCGCCCCCTCGCGGACCGGCTCCGCGCCCAGCCTCACCTTGATGACGACGGCCGGAGCTGTGTTCGTTCCGAACAGCGCATACCCGCCAGCCGGGTCCACCACCATGCACGAAAGACTCTCCTCCGCATCCAGCCAAGTCCGCGACACGACCGGGGCGCTCCCGGCAAGGGTGGGGGGCAGACCCGGATCGACGTTTCCCGCCTCCAGGCCCCAGGCGCCCGATATAGGCAATAGAAGAATCCAGCAAGCCGCCAAGCACGCCCAAGTCATCCGCGAAAAGAGGAAAGTGGCATTCATAGGTCGAATCCGATCATGCCGCACATACACCGCCTGCCGTCGCCTAGGGCCGGCGGATTGTCACCGGTCCCCTGCCCGGAAGCGCCTCATAAACCGCCACCCGGTCCGCGCCTGCCATATCGAGCCGGCAGGAATATTCCTTCCCGTCCTGAAAAACCTCCGGCGCCGCCTGCGGCCAGTCAACGGCAATCACCGTCTTGACAGTCAGCGGCTCGTCAAACACCCGCCGATCCCCGTCGAAATTCAGGCGCACCACGATCGTGTCACTCGTAACCAAATCGGTTTCCGCCTCCGTGTTCATCCGCTCCAGATAGTAGCGCGCCGCCCGGCCCTGAGGAGCCACCCAAATCGAATCGCTCAAGGCGCCCGACGCCAGTTCCTCGCAATGGGTCGACAAAGTGTGAGCCGTCACCGTAATCAGATTGTTCTCCGGTCCGATGTTGTGAAACATCTCCGTGCCCCAGCCCCCGACCGAATCCACGTACTCCACATACTGCCGCAGAACCGACAGATAATCCGCCTCGGAGTAAGGACCGATCCCCGGAGGAAAAATATTGATTCCCAAGTTGTACATATCGAAAGTACCGTCCGCGTTGGTACCGCCCGTTGTTCCGCGCGCCGAGAGATAATGCCTCGCCGCCGTCTCCAGGATCACCGCGTTGACTTCGCCGTAGGGAGACGCGAAACTCACGCACGCCAGACCGGTCATCTCTTCGAGACGCGCCTTCGAAAGGCCCAACTCATATTCCACCTGCTCCGAGGACGCCTGGAGCAGATGAGCGTGCGAAAGGCTGTGACTGCCCAACTCATGGCCCCGCATCGCCAGGTCCTCATAAATCCGTTCCATCCGCGCGTCCACCGAACCCACAATCACGAAAAAAGTCCCCGTGAAACCGAAACCGTCCAAAATCGCCGCCGCTTCGCCCCGCGAAGGATGATTGTCGTCAAAAGTCAGAGACAAAGCGCAACGCGCATCCCCCCGCCACGCCGCGATCGAAGTCGACCCAGGTTGTTCTGCGCGCACCGGGGGCGAACTCAGGAGCGGAAGGAGAGAAAGCAGGAACATCAAAGTCGCGCTACGCATTGGGCCGGAATCTCCTCGCGGGCGGGCGAAGTGTGTTGAGTTGGCATCCACCACGTGGATTCTGGGACAAATCACCCCACGCTGCCGCCGCCACGCGCAAACGCGGCTGCTCTGCCGCCATCGCCGACTCGATGGTTCCAGGGTTTGCGGGCTAGGCGCAGTGTCTAATGGGAAGGGCCTCTCCAGCCAAACACCTTCCATGACACCTGTATTCGCCTGCCCTATGCAAGTCTTTTCGTCAGTTTTGTCGATCCCCTTTAGAAATGTCCCCTCGGGCTTGGGGGCGGGCGGGAAACTCTGGCCGCTCCAGTCTCTTACTCGTATAGCGTCCAGTCGATGGTTTGGGTCGGTTCGTAGGGGCGATCGTTGTCCCAAATCGTCAACACCATGCTCACTGGCGCGCCAAGGGTGGCATTTGTCGCGTTCGTGAGAGTGAGCACGAGCGTCTCCCTGGGTTCCTGGTCGTAATCATCCAGCAAGCGGATCGGAATGGATCGAACCGTCTCGCCGGGATAGAAGGTGACCGTTCCCAATGGTGTCTCGTAATCGATTCCGGGTAGGGCCGATCCCGAGCATTCGTATTGGACGATGACTGCCGTCCCCACCGATTCGGAGAGAACTAGGTACAGGTCCACTGTTCCTGGTTTCTCCCAGGTCTCGTCGCTGCTCGCTGCAAGGGCGACCTGGGGCAATTCTGGATCGGTAACGCCATAGAAAATGGGTGTCCAGGCTTCCTCCGCGCCCACGGAGTCGACCGCGTTGACTCGGTAGAAATAGAGGGTGGCCGGGCTGAGGCCCAGGTCCAGATAGGCGGTTTTCACTCCGGCCCCGGCGGGAATGGGAGAACCGTTCAGGGCGGCAAAGGCCAGGTTGGCTCCGGTCTGGCTTCGGGCGACATTGAAGCCTTGGTAGTTCCCCGGCAGCGTGAAGCTGTCCCAGGAAAGACTCATCTGGTTCGTGCCAATCGCGGTGGCGAGACCGTTGTTGGCGCCCGTGTTCCGGTTGAGTTCGACGTGGTACTCGAACCGGGGGTAGATGTCTCCTTCTCCTTCGACCGAGATGTAGACTGTCGAGGTCGTGACGTCGCCGAGAGCCTGCCAGGTGAAGTAGTCGCCTTCGGCGGGCACGCGCATCTGGTCGGTGGGCGGGGCCTCGGGACCATCCTCGTAGAGTTTCACGAGAAGGTTGCTTCCCGCCGGAATATCGAGGGCGGTGAAGTGCAGAGAGAAAGGCGTGAGCATGTTCGCGGTATAGGACGGGCATAGGAGCCAGTCCAGGTTTCCCGGGGCATGGATAACGTGATACTGGGACGCGTTCACGGGCAGGTAGTTCTGGCACGTTGCGCTCTCGTCGTCGTTATAGGGGGGCAGATCGTAGAGGTCGGGCGGAACAGGCACGACCTGCAAGGCGGTGAAGGCCGGATCGCTGAGTTTCGATTCCGCTCCGTCGGCGTAGGAGGCATAGACGGCGAGGGGATAGGTTCCTGAGGTCAACGGCGCCGTGATTTCGGCCGACCAGGACCAGATGTCGGGAGCCGTGCGGGCGAAATCCACCTCGGGAAGGGAGGTGATGGTCTGGGTAGATCCCGTTTCCTGCACGAACTGGGCGAAGACGCGTTGAGGGGTCACTCCTTCGATGAGCGTGGCGGTGAAGACGGCGGTCTCGCCGACCTGGACCGTCTGGCTTGTGGTGAGATCGAGAATGAAGGGAAGGCCGGCGGCATCGTCACCCGCGAAGGCATAGCGTCGGCCGAGGTACAGCGTGGCGGCGAGCGGGCCGTCGACTCCGGGCGTATAGATTCCGTCGCCGGTGTCTTCCAGTTGAGGGTAGATGCGGTTGATGAGGAAATACCGCAAGAAGCGGCTGAAGAAATTATTGCCGGCGTTGAAAGAGGACCGCAGGTCCAGTCCTTGATAGGCGGCTCCCAGCACTTTCTGACTGAAGCAGGTCAGGGTGGGCGAGGGGAGGAAGAACGCGCCGTCTTCGGCCCGTCCGCTGGTCATGATGACGCGGTTCTGGCCTGATGTGGCCGCGCAGGCTTGGGCAAATGCTCCCGCGCCGGGCGCATCGACGACGAGAATGGCAGTCCATTCCTGTCCCGGCCGCGCCTGAAGCGTGTCGAGGGCTCCGTCGAGAGCCGCGGCGGTCAGGGCGTCTCCCGGCGACAGTTCTACCTCTCCGGGTGTCGCACTTTCCCCGATGAGATGGACGAACAGCCGTCCGCGGCCGTCCGGCAGGCTTCCGGGCATGGCAGCTATCGCCGCGAGAGCGTTGGCGGAGGTGGGCCAGGCATCGGAGTCCGCGTCGAGGAAGGGGTCGATGAGGTATTCGATCCATTCCGGGTGATGCACCCCGGAGTCGTCCTGGAAACGGTCGAGATAGATGCTGTAGGCATAGGGTCCAAGATCGGCGAAGGCCGTCTCGAGGCCGAGGCTGGCGGTCTGTCCAATGGCCAGGACCGCCCGGATGGGTGTGGTATCCGGGTCGAGGCCTTCGGAAACGGTGATCCGTCCGAAAACCGGGTTGGACAGGCGCTCGTAATCAAACCGGGCGGTGAAGGAAACGGTATAGATCCCGTGTTGCGAGAAGGTCTGGGTGTCCACTGTCTCCCAGACGCGATAGTCTGGATGTCCCGGTGTATTCGATTTCCTTTGAAGTGAAACATGGGGCAGATCGGTGACCGGGTCGCCGGAGAGAACATCGGGAGCGGGAGGACGCACGACAGCGGTCACCTCGACCGGATCTTGGCCGGGCAGCATGCGGGTCCAGAGGGTGACGGGGAAGCCGGGGGACACGAGGGCGCTGGTGGTCCATGCGTCGAAGGCGGGGAAGAACAGGTTCACGTCCATGGTGGATTGGACGCCGTAGGCCCAGGTGGCTCCGAAGAATTCGCGGTCCGCGTTCTGCGTGCTGGTCACGCCCGGCGTCGTGGTGGTCGTGCCGTCATGGAGTTGGGGAGTCTGGTTGGAGACGGCGAATTCGTCAAAGAAGCGCTGGCCCGAGCGCCATGCCTCGCCCATGGAGTTGCCCATGTAGGCGCTGCCGAGAAAGTGATACATGAAAGATGTCATGTCCGGCGGCGGCAAAAAGACGGCCTCGGAGTTCGCGCCCGTCGAAGCGATGACGATTCGCTTGCCTTTCAGGGGCTGCGCGAGAGATGTGGTCGTCCCCAACAAGCACAGCAGGACGATCCAGGCGGCAAAGACGCGCGTTTTCATGATTATTCCTCTTCCCGGAGCGTTTGCCCCTTGTCGTTACCTATTCAGTAATGTCCAGGCCGGTTGTTTTTTCCCTGGCCGGCCTCGCCAGGCATTCACTCCTCCCGGCATGCTTCCACAAACCCTCCCGAGTAACAGCAGTCCACGACTAGGGTAATGTCCACGGCATAATTCGTTTGCAGAGCGTCCAGCCAGGTGTCCATCGTCGTGGCGGGGAGGACTTGCGTCGGATTCAGGCGGAAGGCGGTGGTTCCTCCGGCTTTGTAACCGTGATCCACCATCAGGATCAGGAGTCGTCCGGCGCCAGAAGCGAAGTCGGCAGGGATAAAAGTCGAAGCCCCGGCATCGGCTCCCGCCCCGAGAGCCTTCTTCAAGTTCGCCAGCGTTGCCCAGGCATCGATGTCGTTGAGTCCGTCGCCGTTCGCGTCGCGGAAGGGCCGGTCAGTGTCGGTCGGATCCGCCGGCCCGAAAGCGCTGAGATAGAGAATGTCCTCAGGCGCGTAATGGCGCCGGATCAGTGTCTTGTAGGCGTATGCTCCCAGGTCGTCGGTCTGCTCGGCGATGCCGTTGCCGGCAAAGTCGCCGCCGCCGGAAATGACGATCGCGCGGGGAGGATGGAGTTCCCAGACGAAGGTTGTGCCCCCGCTTCCGCCGAAAAGCCGAGTGCCGTCGAGCGAAAATCGGGGGGCCATAACTCCGCTGCTGAGACCGTAAAACTCTCTCACGATGGCTCCCGTGACTCGATCAAACACGGTGATGGAAGCGTCGCGGGGGTCATCCATTGTCGAGCTAGTGCCCATAAGAACCAGAGCGCCATCGGGAGAAAAGCCGATCCCCCCTGCGGAAACGGCGGGGGCACGGTAAACCTGCAGTTCCTCAAGCGTGCCTGTCCGGCGGAGCTGCATTGAAAAACCATCGGCAAACAGAAAAAACTCTCCATCTGGGGAGAAACATGCAGACCGAGCAATTCCCGTGTCGACTGGGAGAGTATGGACGAGAGCACCCGTGCTGACAGCCCAGATGCGGACCGTCCCGTCCTGAAGCCCCCCGTCCCCGCTGGTGGTCAGGACGAGAGTGCCATCCGGCGAGATATCCACCGAATTGACGCTGTTCGTGTGGTCTCCAAACGATCGCACCTCATCACCAGAGGAAAGGTCCCACATCAACGCCACGGCGGCGCTGTAGGATCCGTTCCATTGGCCCTCGACCCCCCCCAGAAGAAACTGCGAATCCGCTGAGTAAGCCAGATCCGTGGCCAAGGGGGAAGAACCATATTGGTTCGACGGCCCCTCCAGAACATGCAGGACCGCGCCGCTTTCCGCGTCCACGACCCGGACGGTTCTGTCCTGCAGGGCAAGCGCAACGCTCGAGGCGTCCGGAGCAAAGGCCACGGCTCTCGCGCCCTCGGAGGTCAGGCCGTCGAACCGCCGGACCAGCTCTCCCGAATGAGGGTCCCACAGAGCGGGTGGAGCATCCCCAACGCCAGCGTCCAGGACATAGGGACTTCCAGGCGACAGCGCGATGATTCCAGAAGTTGGGACCTGTCGGATGGACGCAGGCGCGCGGGTGCGCGTCACCAGGTCCCAGGACGCGATCTCCTCCGAGGAATTCACCGTCCAGAGACGGGACTCATCCTTGGACAGTGCCACCGTATAGAGGGTATTGCCGATGTCCCTCGACCAGGTCTCCGCCCCGGTGGAGGCGTTCCACTCCTTGACAATTCCCCCTCCCAGGCAGGCCAGAACCTTGGCGCCGTTAGACAGAAAAGCGACAAAGGTGCACTGCTCGATCACTGTTCCCTCCCCGAAATTCCGGATCAGGTTGCCAGTGGCAATGTCCCACATTCTCACCGGATCGTCGAGAGCATCGCTGCCCGTCAGAAGCCACGTGTTGTCGGGAGAAATGGCGAGTGAACGCGGCATCCTCGTCAGATCATCCCCCAAGGACACTTCTGTCAGGAGTTCCCCGGTCGTGGCATTCCAAACCCTTACCAGCTCGTCTCCCGCCCTGGCTGCTATCAAGGTGCCGTCATCTGAAAAACAGGTGGGGGGATACCCATCAAAAGGACGAATCTCGCTGCCCGAAAGGACGTCCCATATTCGGAGCTGCGCCCCCGCTGCCAGAAGACGTTGACCATCCGGCGAGAAATGCACCTCACTGACCGCCGCGTAAAGTGTACCCCCCTCACCTATTGATCGGATTGCTCTGCCTGTTTCCGTTTCCCAGAGAAAGATGCCGGGGTCTCGGCCCGACGCTCCTCCAGTCGCGATCAGTTTCCCGTCGGGAGACATGGCGACCCCGGCCACGGAATGGCCCACTCGGAAGAAGGACCGGATGGCGGACCCGCCGGCAATGCTCCAGAGATAAGCGCCGGCCTGCCCACCGGTCAACAGTCTTTCGCCGTCCCAAGACAGGGCGATGTCCCCGATCATGCCCTTTCCGCATTTCTGCAGAACACGGTAGTAGGGCTCCGGTACGCTCAGGCAAAGACCGTAGGAAGGGACGACTTCCCCCCGACTTCGGACCACCGCGTAATAGCGGCCGGCATCCAGTTCGTAGGCCCCCTCTCCCAGCGTTTCCTCATGAGGCACGGGACTCGTGAGTGGATCCTCCGAATCCGAGCGGACTTCAATGAATGCGGATTCCCATGACACGGACACAGCCAGAATGATTTTGGTCCGTCGGCCCAGGTCAAAAACAAACCAGTCCTCATCACCGTTGTGGATGCTGTGGTGTTCTTGGTAGGCTCCGGCCTCCAGCACGGTCGCGTGCTGCCAGTCATCGTCGGGCTCGTAGGCATCCTGTGCCTGGGCCAAGTAGCCGATAAGCGCGACACAGAACGGGCAAAGCATGGCGGAACGGAACCTTGTCCTCTGCCTTAGTCTGCTTGAAATCCCTGGCATGCTGTCACCTCCCCTTACAGTCTTCCCTTGACGCGAACTCTGCCTTCACTCCTCCCGGCACGCCTCCACAAACCCTCCTGAATAGCAGCAGTCTACCACCAGCGTCACGTCCACAGCATAGTTCGTTTGCAGCGTGTCGAGCCAGGTGTCCATCGTCGTGGCGGGGAGGACTTGCGTCGGATTCAGGCGGAAGGCAGTGGTTCCTCCGGCTTTGTAGCCGTGATCCACCATCAGGATCAGGAGTCGTCCGGCGCCGGAAGCGAAGTCGGCGGGAATGGAGGCGGACGCGTTCGGGACAGCCTCTCCCGTCAAGGCGCGCTGGAGGTTGGCGAGGGTCGCCCAGGCATCGACGTCGTTGAGTCCGTCGCCATCCGCGTCGCGAAAGGGCGCGGTTTGCCCCGGCTGGAGGGATTGTCCGGGAGAGGTGGAGAAGGCCGAAAGATGAAGAATGTCCTCAGCCTGATACCCGCGCCGTTTCAGTGTCTTGAATGCATAGGCTCCCAGATCGTTCGTCTGGTCTGCGATGCCGTTGCCGGAGTAGTCGCCTCCGCCCGCCAGAATAATTGCCCGGGGAGGATTCAGTTCCCACACTCTTGTCGTTCCATCCTCGCTTGCGGAGATCAGTCGGGTCCCGTTCAGAGAGAAACGCAGATTCCGCACATTGCTGGTGTGGCCGTGGAACTCGCGTAGGAGCTGTTCGCTCTCGTAGTCCCACAGGGATATC
Organism: bacterium; assembly: GCA_013203855.1. Taxonomy (GTDB): domain Bacteria; phylum Sumerlaeota; class Sumerlaeia; order UBA8349; family UBA8349; genus JABMPG01. The sequence goes on along the minus strand of JABMPG010000831.1, from coordinate 48 downwards.
ACGTTGTTGTTCCCCACAGCCGCACGTTGGCCGTCGGGCGACAAGGCG
>JABMPG010000830.1 GCA_013203855.1 bacterium | reverse complement strand
GAGGGTGACGCTGTCCTCGACTCCGTCGAAGTACCATGTGCCGAAAAGGATCCATTCGCCGCCGTTTTCGCGCTGGTTGACAATTGCGGCGTCGAAGCCTTTGTCGTGGTAGATCTGATACCAGGCGTTGGAGGCTCTGTTTGGATCGGCCGACCAACGACCGTGGATTTCGTACCAGCCGGGTTCGGGGATAGCGGCTTCGGTGAGGCGCCAGATGAAGACCTGATCGGGGTTGCTCGCGTTGTGATACTGATAGTTGGGGCCGTAGAAACCGGGCACGCCTGAGGAGACTGGCCAGGGACCTGTCGGGCTGGTCAATTCGTCGTCGCTATTGTCGATGATGAACGCGTTCGCGGTGCCCGGCAATAGGGCCAGACAGATCAGAGAGACGAACACGAAGAACAAAACCGCCCCGCCTAAGAAACTCTTCTCACAGCCGCGTTTCACTTTCATGGATGTTTGCTCCCTCAATCTCGCCAGACTCGCCATCCCCGCACGTTTGTCGGCACTGGAACCGGTTCGATTCGGCGCACGGACAGATTGTCGATCCAGAGCGTTCTGGGCTGCTCGTCCGATTCCTTGCGGAAGATAATGCCGTCTATCTCGGTTCGTGTCGTGTAACGGAATTGGCCGCCGAGCACCGGCTTCTGTGCGTCTTCAAGGTAATAATCAAACTTCTTGGTTTCCACGTCAAGCACATAGCGCACGCGCACCCACTGGCCGTTCGGGCAACGGGGCGCATCGTGCCAGACGCCGTCGTAGTAAGGGTGAGGATACCCGCCCTCGATCCATCTCACGTACGGCCCGCAACGGCTTGACCAGGCATTCTGCCACTGCCCGGGGTCGGTAACGTCGAAGTCGCCCACAGGCGTGAACAGCCACTGGCACCAGAAGGACTCGGTGTACAGGTCGAAAGCGATCTCGAACAGGCCGGTCTGGGGTTCGAAAGGCACGAAGATCGTGTCCCAGTCGGAGGGAGCCTCGAGGGCCAGGCACTTCGATCCGCCGGGACCGATCTCGACGGACGGACTGCCGTAGAGGGCCGTCCAGCCAGCGGGGATCTCGCCGGTGTTGACGGATTCGAAGTTTTCGTTCAGCAGGCTCTTCCGGGGTCCGCCCGGTCCCAGCGTGCCGATTACCCGCTCCGCCTGGGGGCCGGGGTATGTCACCTTCCAGGCCCGAACCCAGTCCACGTCCATTGACTTGCCGTCCAAAGAGTCAAGGACCGGTCCGGCGTAGGTCACGACGGCGGTGCCGAGGCGGAGGTGTTCGAGATGGGAGGGATTGAGATCGTGGGGAGTGCGCCGGATCAAGCGGCCGTCGAAGTAGTGGAGAAGTTCCCGTTCATTCCACTCGAGGCCGTAGATGTGATAGTCGGCGCTCAGATCCTCCTCCATCTGAAAATCGATGCCGGGAGAGAAGAATCCCGAGTCGGTGTGGTAACAGAAATGGGGAGCGAACTCGTGGGGGTAGCGTCCTTCGTTCACGTCGAGTTCCAGGCTCGGATTGGGGATACCGCCCACCTTCCAGAGCCAGAAGGCGTTGTTCATGCCCGTTCCGGGGACGTATCGATAGCGGCATTCGTAGTATCCGAAATGGGAGAATCCTTCCCGGGTCCAGATGCTTGCGGTGGTCCAGGGATAGCCGGGGACGCGTTCTTCCTTTTTTGTGATGAGCCGCAGAATGCCGCTGGTCACTTCGCAGTTCTCGGGCCAGCGGCTGTAAAGGCGGCCGGTGGAGGGTCCGGCCTGAGAGTCCCAGACGCGCCAATCCATACTGTCACCCTCGAATTCGTCCTGGAAGGTCATTTCCCATTGTGAATGCGTGGGAGGGCCCTGCGGGCGGTATGCGAACCGGACGGCGTCGGCCACTATCCGCTCACCTCGAGCGGCATTGAGTTGGACTAGGTCGTTCTCGCCGTCCATCGTATAGGTTCCGAGGAAGACCCACTCGCCACCGTTGGCCTGTTGATTTCCCGCCATCCGGGTCTCGCCGTCGTCGTGCCAAACGGTGTAGAGGGCCTGGGAAGCGTTGCGGGAATCGGCCACCCAGCGGGCGAAGACATCATAGGCTCCGGCGGTTGTCAGAGAGGCATTCCACTGGCAAGCGGCGGCCGATCCGGGCTCGTGGACCAGGTAGTCGGGCCCGGTGTGGGTGGTTCCGGTATCGGTTGAGGTCCATTCTCCGGAAACGGTGGTCTGCGGGTCGGAGTTGTCCGCGATGAAGGCGGCGGCGGTTCCGGTCGCTAGAGCCAGGCTCAGCAGAGACAGGAGGATCGGGCACATGATTGCGCCGATCCGTTGAGTCTGGCAGGGCTGAGATCCTTTTTCTCCCGGAAGTGTTCCGCTCAAGATTGCCTCCTGGTGTGTTTACATGCCGCTGGAGTGGACCTCACTTGGCATAGAAAAAGCGCTGCCGGAAATCTCGACAGCGCTTTCTAGCAGATGTTCCCTGGACCAGCGAGGGTTACTCCTCCAGACGTTCGGAAATCTGTCTCACAATCTCGCTGTTTTCGAAGTCGAAGGGGAGAACCGGGTTCACTCCGGGAGGAAGGACGTGGGGCGTGATCAGGAAGAGAACATCCACCGTTTCTTCTTTCATCTCGTGAAACGTAAAAAACCATCCGAGAAAGGGGATCCATCCCAGAACAGGGATACGGCTTCGCTGGCTGACCATCCGCCGCGACTGCAGACCGCCGATCACTAGCGTTTCCGAGTCCTGGAGAAGCACCTTGCCGCTGGCGTTCGACTTGACAATCTCCGGCCGG
>JABMPG010000829.1 GCA_013203855.1 bacterium | reverse complement strand
GTATAGTTACACCCAGTCCCCCTGGAGCACGAAGTATCCCGAGTTGGCCCAGATTCTGAGCGAGGGCCGGACCGAGGCATCGCGGCCCAAGGGGAACAAGGTCATCCGCAACGTCTTCTTCGACAATGACGCGTGGCAGAAGGAAGGCACCTGGGGCGCGGGCGGCGCGTTCGCCTACTTCACCTTCACCAACAACCTCACCAACTCGGACCCGAAATTCGTTAGCGAGTCGACCGGCAACATGAACTTGCAGAGCAGTTCGCCCGCGTTTGGCCTGTCGGGCTTCTCCGCCATCCCCTTCGACCAGATCGGCATCCAGCGCTCCGTCTCCCAGACGCCGCAGATCACCAACCAGCCCGACTCGACCGTCGTGGGTCCCGGAACCCAGGTGACCTTCTCGGTTACCGCCACGGGAGCCGGCTCCCTGACCTACCAATGGAAGAAGGACGGCACGGCCATCTCCGGAGAAACCGGCGCGACCTGCACGGTGCCCTCGGCCCAGGAAGCCAACGTGGGCAGTTATTCCTGCGTGGTCAGCAACGCCTACGGCAGCGTCGAGTCCAATGCGGCGGTTCTCTCCCTCCGCTCGGTGCCGGTGATCACGACTCATCCCCAGTCCAAGACCTTTCAGGAGGGCGAAGCCGGAAGTCTGTCCGTAATCGCCACAGGCGAGGGCGTCCTGAGCTATCAATGGACGAAAGACGGAGCGCCTATCCCCGGTTCAATCGATTCCGTCCTCGGCGCGAGCGCAGCCCAGTTGGATTTCGCCGGCATCTACACGGTTATCGTCAGCAACGCCTACGGTAGCGTCGAGTCCAATCACGCCACGGTCGCGGTAATCCCCATATCGACCGCCGGTCCGACCATTCTCTCGCAACCCGAGTCGCAGTCGGTCTCGAGTGGGACCGGCGTCGCCTTCTCCGTACAGGCCGCCGGCATAGGATCGCTGAACTATCAGTGGAAGAAGAACCAGCAGACCATCTCAGGGGCGACCAGCGCCGTCTATGCCATCCCCGTCGCTCAGCCAGCCGATGAGGGCGCGTATTGCTGCATCGTGGCCGATTCCAACGGCGCCGTGGAGAGCCGGGAAGCGAACCTGGCGGTCAATACCCTGCCGGTCATCACCCGCCAGCCCGTTTCAGTGGCGGTGAACCCAGGCGAGCCGGCGGCGGTGTACATCGAGGCCACCGGACTGGGCCCCCTGACCTATCAGTGGAAGAAGGAAGGCTATGTGCTCTCGGCGGCGACGAAGAGTTCGCTCGTCACCCAGTGGGCCCTCGAGGCCTACGAAGGCAGTTACACCTGTGTCGTCTCCAACATCTATGGCAGCGTGGAATCCCAGCCTGTCTACCTGACCGTGAACGACCCGGGCGCTCCGCTGATCGTCGAGCAGCCCCTGCCTCAGAACCTCCAGCCGGGAAGCAACCTGGCGCTCTACTGCGGCGCGACGGGCACCGGCGCGTTGACCTATCAGTGGAAAAAAAACGGCCAGTCTCTCACCAGCGGTGGTCGGGTCGCTGGGGCAATCATGCGCACCCTGAACATCAGTTCGATGCAGGAATCGGATGAAGCCTACTATTCCTGCGAGGTCCGCAACGCCGCCGGCGTGTCCCTGTCCAACTCGGTCCTGGTGGAAGTGACCATTCCCCCGAGCATCATCCAGCAGCCCCAGGGCATCAAGGTGGACGGCGGCGAGATGGTGATTCTCTCGGTTCTCGCTTCAGGCGAAAACCTGACCTACGCCTGGACCCTGGACGGTTGGGCCTTGACAGACGGCCAGAGGATCTACGGCTCCGGCACATCGCGTCTCACGATTCTCGACTCGCAAGAGCAGGACGCGGGCCTCTACGAAGTGACGGTGAAAAACTCGATCGGCGCGGTCACTTCCACCCCGGCTCCGCTCCACGTGCATGTCGAGGGCCAGACTGCGGTCCAAACCTGGAATCTCTACGAGTAAGTAAGGCGTCTCCCATAGCGAGAGCGCCTGATCGCGGCCCGGTCACCCACCCGGGCCCACCTCGCCCTGCGGAGCCACCACTTCGCAGGGCTGCTTTTTCTGGCGCGGGACCGACGCCCTGCCGGTCGACCCCTTCAGATCTCCCCGCACTCATGAAGAAGCAGAACCGCCGCCGCCAGCGCCGCCGTCTCGGCTCTCAAGATGCGCCGGCCCAAAGTCCTCTCGCGAAAATTCTCCTGCCGGACCCGCTCGATCTCGGCTTTCGTGAAACCGCCTTCGGGGCCGATCAGCCCGATCCCTCCGGACGTCACGGCACCCACGTCCACTCCGGCCGATCCCGCCCCCGTCTCCTCCCAGAAAACCCAGCGTCGACCGCCCTTCGGCAGGCCCGCCAGGGCTTCGTCCAGAGATGCGCAGGTCGTCACCGGCATCAGGTGGGCCCGCCCGCACTGCTTGCTCGCCGCAATCACCACGCTCTCCCACCGCTCCGGCGACGCTTCCTCCCGGCATCGCGCGACGCTGTGGTCAGCCTGAAAAAACCGGATCTCGGAAACGCCCAGTTCTACCGCCCGCTGAACCACGCCATCGGCCTTCTTCCCCTTGAGAAGCCCCACCAGCAGCAGCACACTCCCGACCGGCTCCACAGTGGAGACCTCGCGCTTGTTCACCCGCACGCGGACCACCCGGCGGCCCACCTCCACGAGTTCTGCCTCGTAGAAGCAACCCTCGCCGTCCAGCAGCTTCAGCCGGTCCCCCGTCCGCAGGCGCATCACCTTCGCCGCATGGTGGGCCTCGCCCTCGGGAAGACAAATCTCAAAAGGCGGAGAACCCATGTGTTGCGCGGCTTCGGGGCAGTAGAAAAGATTGTGGTTGGACATGAGGAAGCGGCCAGGTGCCAGGAGCCAGACTTCGAGTTCTGAGCCTCGAACCTGCAATTCAAAACTCCTAAGCCTGAACTCTGTGCTTAGAACATGGGTGGCGAAAGCATCATCGAAAGGGCAAAGCGCTCTTGGAATTCCGGACGGCTGGCGAGCTCGACGAATCGGGCCTTCTCCGCGATCTGTTCCGCCCGTCTCCGCTCGTACTGATTGAGAAGCACACAGCGTGCGCCCTCCAGCGAACTGTTCCCGATGAAGAAGATCTTCTCCCGCGGCAGGTCTGGCAGCAGCCCTACCGCGATGGCGTCGTCCACGTTCAGGTGGTTGCCAAAGGCCCCCCCCACGAGGAGACGGTCAATCTGCTCCAGCGGAATCCCCACGGCATCGATCGCCATCAGAACCGCAGTCTGCACCGCGCCCTTGCCCAGTTGGAACTCGCGCACGTCCTTCTGAGACAGGAAAATCTCCCCCAAGCCGGCGTGCGGGGCCGTGAGCTGAATCCGCAGGTCATTCTGGCCGTCCCGGCGCAATCGTTTGGCCAGAGCGGGCGGCAGGTGATCGGCGGCGTCCGGAGAGGTGATCCGGCCATTCAGGGCGATCATTCCCGTCTCGACACCCCGGGCGAGGGCCTCGAAGAGCCCGCTCCCGCAGATGCCCCGCGCGGGCCGGTTCCCCAGCGTGGACACATGGAAATCGTCGCCGTTGAACCGGACCGTGTCGATGGCGCCATCCATGGCGATCATCCCGCAGGCGATCTTGCCACCCTCGAAGGACGGTCCGGCCGCGCTCGAGGTCGCGAAAAGTTCGCCGCCGCTCGAGACCACCACTTCGCCGTTTGTCCCGATGTCGATCAGGACGTTCACGCCCGCCTGTTTCTCCAACTTCGTCATCAAAATACCCGCGACGATGTCCCCGCCGATGAAGCCGCCCATGCACGGCAGCACATAGACCGGCGCGTCGGGGTGAATCGGCAGATTCAAATCCTCCGCATCGAGCCGCACCCCGGCCCGCAGCGTCCCCGCAAAGGGCGCCTGCCCCAGAGAACTCGGATCGATCCGCAGGAAAAGATGGGACATCACCGTATTGCCCGCCAGAGACATGGCGCACACCGAGCGCGGATCCACGTCCTTCTCGACGCAGGCCTGGCGGATCAGATCGCCGATAGTCTCGATGACCTTGTGATGCAGAACATTCAAGTTTTCGGGGTCGGATTGCACCGCGTGGATGCGGGAAATCAGGTCGTGGCCAAAGGCCCGCTGAGGGTTCAACCCCCCGGCGAAGGCGACCTCGGCCCCCGTCAGCATATCCACCAGCATGACCGCGATCGTCGTCGTGCCCAGGTCGACGGCCACACCATACTGCGCATGGGAATGATCGCCGCACTGAACCTCGATCACGCGATTGCCCCGCAGCGTCACGGTCACCGGATGATCGTTCTCTTCAGCGCATGCCACGACCGACGGGAGTTTTTGCAGGACCGGCAGGGCGGGACGAGCGTCGCTTCTCATCTGTTCAGGCAGAGAGCGGATCACGCGGGTCCAGTCGCTCAGTGGCGCCTCCAGGGTCGAAGGCGGCAACTGCCCGCAGAACTTCTTCACGTCCGGATCGATCACGACGTCGCTACGGACACCCGTGCGGAGGATATGTTCGGTCTGCAGGTTGGCCGCGCCGGGCAGGCGGACCGTGGCATCGGTGGTCAGGATCGTGCAGCAGGCGAGCCGGATGCCCGACTCGATATCGCCGTAGCTCAGCAGCCGGTTTTCTTCGGCCGTCGGCTCCGGAGCTCCCGCCTCGAAGATGACCCGGCATTGCCCGCAGATCCGTGCCCGCGCGCAGGGATAAGCGAAATCGATCCCGGCGTCTTCCAGCGCTTTGGAGAAAACGGTTCCCGCCACCACCTCCAGAATACGCGAGCCGGGCTCAACCGTAATTTGAAGCATGCCTGAGGCCATGAATGAGACTCCCTCGTCTTTCAATCGGTGTCCTTTGAAGCGCTGAAGCCATGCTTCCCGTCCCCTTCGAAAGCAGACTCAGTTCTCGATTCTCGTCGTTCGCCGGATGCCCGAAGGGATATTACCGACGGCTCATTTGCCCATTTCCGCTTCACGCGGTCCGATCACGGCTACTGGCTCCTTGGTCTTCACGCCAGGCCCTGACCCTTCGAAGCCTCGACTCGCGGAATCTGGGCGATTGCCTCGATCTCGATGAAGGCGCCCTTAGGCAGGGCCGCCACCTCCACCACCGCGCGGGCTGGCGGACAGTAGGGGAAAAACTCGGCGTACACCTCGTTCATAAGATCGAAGTCAGCCAGACTCACCAGATAGACCGTTGTTTTGATCACCGATGCCGTGGCGGCACCCATGAATTCAAGGATCGCCCTCACGTTGTCCAGAGCGCGGCGGGTTTGCCCTTCGATGTCCGGATCGCACAGCTCTCCCGTCCGGGGATCCAGCGGCAACTGCCCCGAAATGTAAACCATATCACCCACTTTGATCGCCTGGGAATAGGGCCCCAGCGCCTTGGGGGCATTGGGACAGTCGACCGCGACTTTATCCGCCATGAGATACCTCCGGCAAGAGGATGGCCGTCGGTTCGTATCGAGCCACGGCGCTTCTTCACCATTTCAAAAAGAAAGCGGGCCGACAAGTGGAAAAAGCCGGGCCCGCTCAAGATATTTGGGTGATCGCGGCCTCCACCAATCGGCGGCGAAGCCGGATCAGGACTCCTGCTGGCCTTCTTCGGGTGCAGCCTGCTGAACCTGCGCCTGGGCAGCGACATCCCGCTCTTTTCTCGCTCGATCCTGCTCGAACATCTTCCGGCTGCGCAGAAGATCCTCGGTGATCCGGGCCTTCTTGCCTCGCAACTTGCGCAGATAGCCTAGATTGGCGCGGCGCACCTTGCCGCGACGAATCACTTTCACGTTCTCAATACGGGGCGAATTCAGAGGGAAAATCCGCTCCATCCCCACACCGTAGGAGTAGCGCCGGACCGTGAAAGTCTCGCCCGCCCCGCCGCCACGACGGCGAATGCAGACCCCTTCGTAATCCTGTACGCGTTCCTTCTCGCCTTCCACGATCCGCACGCTCACGCGAACGGTGTCGCCAGCGCGAAAATCAAGACTCTGCTGCTTCAATTGAGCCGCTTCAAATACTCGGACTGTCGGATGCACGGGGAAATCCCTCCTAAGACTGAACCTTGAAAAACCGGTAAAACCCGGGCCGACAACACGGTGTCAGCAATCGGCGGTTCACGTTCCCTCTTCGTGAAACCCGCGAACATAGGATTAGAGCGGGTTGCCGCCAAAAAATCCATCCTTTTTTTCAATTTTTTTGGGAGGAGGCGACGGGAGAGCAGCCTGTACCAAGTGAGCATGGCCGGTTTCGGAAGACTGCTGACTCAGAACTCGATCGGAAGCCCATCGGCCAGCTGGCGCGTGAGGTTCTGGAGCGTCTCCACCGGCACCGGCTTGGGAAGAATATGGCTGACGCCGTGCTGGGCCATGTGCTGCTGGTTGAAATCCTTGCCCCAGCCCGAGGTCAGAACGATCACCGTCTCCGGATGGATCTGCTTGATCTGGCGCGCCACCTCCCAGCCGCTCATGCCCGGCATGCTCAGATCGGTGAAAACCAGGTCGAACTGCTGGTTTTCCGCGATCTGCAACGCCTTCTCGCCCGATTCCGCCAGAAAGATCTCGTGGCCATCGGGCTCGAGCACATCCCTGAAAATCTCCCGGATGGCCGTTTCGTCATCGACCACCAGAATCCGCAGGTTTCGCGGCGCGGAAGAAGGTCCGATCTCGACCGGCGGAGACGTGAGTAAGGGAGCCTGGTCTCGCTCAAAGGGCAGTTGTATGTGGAAAGTCGCGCCTTTGCCTTCCGTGCTGCTGCATTCGATCCGGCCGTTGTGGCGGGCCATGATCCCGTAGGCGACGGAAAGCCCCAAGCCAGTTCCCTCCCCCTTTTTCGTCGAGAAAAAAGGATCGAATATCCGCTTGAGAACCAGGTCGTTCATGCCATGGCCCGTGTCGCTGAGATCCAACATCACCATGTTGTCGACCACCCGGCCGTGGAAACTCATCTCGCCCCCCTTGGGCATGGCGTCCAGGCCGTTCATGATCAGATTCGTGACCACCTCCCGCAGCTCGGTGGGGCTCCCCTTGACATGCAACGGCTCCTCGAGATCGAGACGGAAGCGGTAGCGCACCCCCGCCATCTCGGCCTGATCCTTCCACCGTGTGCGGGTGATCTGTATGCAATCCTTGATGATCTGGGCCAGATCCACGGTTTCGTAGGCGCGGTCGGCGGTGGATCGCGAGAATTCCTGGATGCGGCGGATAGTGGCGGCACCGTCATTGGCGGCCCGTTCGATCACCTCCAGGTTCCGCAGGATCTCCGGGTCGCGCACGTCCCGCCGGAGGATTTGTGCCCGGCCGAGAATCGCCGAAAGAATATTGTTGAAGTCGTGGGCGACCCCGCTGGCCATTTCGCCCAGCGCGGTCAGACGCTCCATTTTGATGAGACGCGAGCGGGCCAGCGTCAGATCGCGATAGGTGTTTCGCCAGCGATCGTGCAGGGATTTGACGTGGAGCAGGGACCTTAGTCGGGCGAGGAATTCCTCGCCCTGCACTTCCCCCATCAAAGTGTCATCCACCTCAGCCTTCATCGCCTCATCCCGCAGCGCCTCGTTCTTTTCGGGCAACAGGAGCACGAGGGGGAAAAAATGATCCTGTGTCTGGCGTTTGACCTTCTGGGCCAGGTTGATCGCCTCCTGAGTCGACTGGCCAATCCGGTCGGCTGGAAGGCATGAGCAGTCGAGAACGAGCAGATCGGGAGTGCGGTCCTTGAAGACCTGAAGAAAACAGTCCGGCGTGATATGGATGAAGGTCTCGTAGCCCTCGACGGACAACAGGGCCTGGATGTGGCTGCCCTGGCTCTCCCGCCAGGAAACGACATCGATCGTGGCCCGCAGCGAATCGTCTTCCGAGTTTTCCCGCCCCTGGTCCGGATCCGCCTCGTCGTTTCTCTCGTCTCCGGCAATACACACGCGGTTGCGGCCCGATTCCTTGGCGCGATAAAGCGCCCGGTCCGAGATCTGAAGAAGGTGGTCGGCCGCCACGACCTCGGCGTTCTCCGAAGAGGCCACGCCGAAACTGGCCGTCACCGACAGAGAAAAGAAATCGTGGCTGATTTTCTCAGATTCCAAGCCACCGCGGAGTTTTTCGGCCAGATGGGCCGCCCCCCACCGGTCGGTGTTAGGCAGGACGATAAGGAATTCCTCGCCACCGTAACGGCCAAAAATATCCGTTTCGCGGATCAGGCTTTTCAATCGCTGCGACACCGCCTCGAGCACGATATCCCCAAACTTGTGCCCGTAGGTGTCGTTGATCTGTTTGAAATGATCCAGATCGATCATCAGCACCGACAGGGCTTCCCGGTTTCGCGAGGCGCGCTTGAACTCCAGGTTCAGGCGGTCGATCATATAGCCCCGGTTGTACAGCCCCGTCAAGGCGTCGGTGATGGAAATCTCGTTCAGCTTCCGGTTGGAGAGCACCAGTTCCTGGATAGTGAAGCCCGAGCGGATCACGCCTCGCAGGAGAAGTCCGAGATCGGACGCGGGCATAGAGGAATAGCACACGCCATCGGCCGCGCGCGTCAGCGGACGATCCGGATGCTCGGCCCCCGGCTCATCATAGAGGATGAGGATCGGCACGTAAGCGAACCGTTCCCGGACCTGATAGACCATCTGCTGGATTCGATCGGCGCCGAGGAGTCCGGCCAGGATTACCGCGGCGGGGCGGGCCTCGTCAAGCTCGGCTCCCAAGTCGTCGGAAGGCTCTGCCTCCACAAAAGAAAAGCCTTCGCTCTCGAGTTTGCCGGTAAACCCCTCCCCGGGGAAATCCGCATCTCGGACGAAGGCGATGTGGTTCAACGTCTTGATCAAGGAATGAAAACCCCGGCTCGGGCAAGTGTCCACGACAGATTGCGGCTCGAGAGTGTCTATGCCCGACACCTCAATCTCGGCCACCGGACCAGAAGGCCCAATGTCGTGGAGATTATGCCCGGATTCCCGGCTTTCATGCACCATTTTTTTCTTTGCCATCCCAGTTTTCTAGCCTAAGCTGCCGATTGTTCCGTGTCTTCCCGAAAGGAAAGCCCATGATATTGCGTCGGCCCCAGACCATTCTCCTCCTCACCATCTTCGCTAATGCGGCCGACGGCGCCGCCAGCGTGGCCGTCCCCCTCTATGCCCAAGGCCGCCTCGGAGCCTCCGCCGCCCTCTTGGGCACCTATGCCCTCGTCCAGTTCAGTCTCTATGTCGTCTCCGCCCTTCTCTCGGGCTATCTCGCCGACCGCTACGGCCGGCGAAGAACGATCCTTCTCGGCCTTGTCATTGGCGGAACAGGCCTCCTGACCGCCATCCCGGTCGACGACCGTCTCCTGCTCTTCGTCCCCGTTGCCCTGATCGGACTCGGAATGGGAATGCTCTGGCCCGCCGTCGAAGCCGCCATGATCGACGGCCAAGGCTCGGGACAGATCAAGCGGGCCACAGGCCATTTCAACTACTCTTGGCTCGGGGCTCGATCCGTGGGCATGGTGGCGGCGAGCGTCCTCTACGTTCGGGACGCAAACCTCCCCTTTGCCTTTTCTCTTCTCTTTATCGGTCTTTCCGGGATAATCATAAGCCTTCCAAACGCGATGGCCATCGCGCCTTGGGGGCCACCCACCCGATTCGACCATGGAGAGCGCGTTTCCCCCGCCAAACGACGACTCTTCGTCAACCTCGCCCTCCTCGCCAATTTCTGTATGTTCTTCACCATGGGCAACTGGAGACAGCACCTGCCCATCTTCACCAACCAGCCCGAAATCCACATCGTCGGCCTGTCCTACGGAATCCTCGTCGGAAGCGTTACCGTCGGCATGTTTTTCGCCAACGCCCTCTTCATGCGCTGGCACGGGTGGCATTACTCCCTGCGCGTTTTCATTGTCGCCCAACTCGCTATGGTGGCCTTGCTCGTCCTCTTCCTCTCCACCCGGAGCTACCCCATCCTCATCTCCCTCGCCTTTCTCATGGGCTTTCCCTCCGGTTTGGTCTACTACGCCTCGCTCTTTTACGGCATGGAACAACTCGACCGAAAAGGCTCCCACGGCGCCAATCACGAGGCCCTGATCGGGCTCGGTGTGGCCGTCGGCCCCCAATTGGGCGGCTGGCTCATCGTCCTCTTCCAGGCCCACGACTGGCCCTTCGCCCAGCGGGCCAACCTCCTCC
>JABMPG010000828.1 GCA_013203855.1 bacterium | reverse complement strand
GTGTCGTGACGCGGGATGTTCCCGAGAGGGTGGTCGCGGCAGGGAATCCGTGCCGGGTGATTCGAACATTGTAGAACGAAATCTGAGCCCGGAGATCTCTCTCTGGACCCCGGCATTTCTGGCTTCTACCCCAACACTTTTTCAATCTCCACCAGTTCGTCGTCGGGGAACACGAGGTTTCGGAGAATCGCTACGTTGTCTTCGATCTGGCTGACCTTGCTGGCCCCGATGAGTGCGGAGGTGACACGGGGATCTCGCAGGACCCAGGCGAGGGCCATTTGTGCAAGGCTCTGGCCGCGCTTTTCGGCGATCTTCTGAAGTGCCTTTACCCTTTTCAGGATGTCTTCAGTGATTCGATCCCTCTTGAGGAAACCGTGAGGTTTGGCGGCGCGGGAGTCCTCGGGAATTCCACCGAGATAGCGGTCGGTCAGAAGGCCCTGGGCAAGGGGACAGAAGGGGATGCAGCCCATCCCTTCGTTTTCAAGAATGTCGAGGAGACCGTTTTCGATCCATCGGTTGAGCATCGAGTAGGATGGTTGGTGAATGAGACAGGGGGTTCCGAGTTCCTTGAGGATTCTGGCGGCTTGGGCGGTCTGTTCGGGCTGATAGGAGGAGATGCCGACGTACAGGGCCTTGCCGCTTCGCACGGCTTGGTCGAGGGCCATCATGGTTTCTTCGAGCGGTGTCTCCGGGTCGGGTCGGTGGGAGTAAAAAATGTCCACGTAATCGAGGCCCATGCGTTTGAGGCTCTGGTCGAGGCTGGCGAGAAGGTATTTGCGCGAGGCGAAGTCGCCATACGGTCCCGGCCACATGCGGTAGCCGGCCTTGGTCGAGATGATGAGTTCGTCTCGATATGCGCGCAGGTCGGTGCTTAGAATTCTGCCGAAGTTTTCCTCGGCCGATCCGGGCGGGGGGCCGTAGTTGTTGGCGAGGTCGAAATGGGTGATACCGAGATCGAAGGCGCGGTGGATCATGTCTCGGCAATTGTCGAGGCGGTCCACCTCTCCGAAGTTGTGCCACAGGCCTAGAGAAATGACCGGCAACTTCATTCCGGTCCGGCCGCAGCGGCGGTATTCCATACTCTCGTAACGTTTGTCGGACGGCTGGTACATTGTGTTATTCTCCTGTCCATTCAGATTGAGGAAATCGAAAGGGGCGTAATCTGCCTGTATCAGTGGCTCCAGAATTCCGCAAGCGGTATACCTTGTCTCCGTGGAAGTGGAACCGACTTCCGGCATCGCCCAAAGTGCTTTTACCATAGCCCAGACGTTCTGAACGCGCAAAGGAAAGCCGACCGTGATAATTTGGCGTAGTGCCTTTGCGGCGGGATGCCTATATCAGAAAGGCCGGGCGGCGATTCCGACGGATGGCGTTCTCTTCGATGCCTTCGGACGTTCCTGCGCGATCAGATTCGCTGGAAACAGCCGGTACCCGATCTGGCTATAGTGTCTCGAAACTCTTTCGATCTCGAATTGTCTGATATATGGTGCGGCGGCAGGCGTTCGGTAGATATCTTTCAAGGAGTTAACCATGCGGATTCTTTTTCTCGATCTGGACACCCTTCGTCCCGATCATCTCGGATGTTACGGTTACCACCGGAATACTTCCCCTAATCTGGATCGGATAGCCGGGGTCGGAACTCGGTTCACGAACTACTACTGTTCCGACGCGCCTTGTCTGCCGTCGCGCGCGGCGCTTTCGACTGGGCAGTTCGGGATTCATTCCGGTGTCGTCGGCCATGGCGGCACGGCCGCCGATCTGAGACTGGAAGGTTCGGGAAGGGGGTTTGGGTCGACTTTCTCCGAGGATTCTCTTTTCTCCTTCCTCCGCAGGGAGGGCGGGTTCCGGACGGTTTCGATCTCGCCTTTTGCCATGCGGCACAGCGCATGGTGGTGGCAGGCAGGCTTTGCCGAGACCGTGGACCCCGGGAGGAGTGGGATGGAATCGGCCGAGGAAGTGACGCCGCACGTGCTGAAATGGATCGAGGAGAACGCTGACGAGGATAACTGGCTCCTGCATGTCAACTATTGGGATCCGCACACGACCTACCGCGCTCCGGCCGAATTCGGGAATCCTTTCGAGGACGAGCCACTGCCCGAGTGGCTGACCGAGGAGGTGGTCGAGAAGCATCAGCAGGCCGTCGGACCACATTCTGCCCGCGAGGTCATGATGTACCATGC
>JABMPG010000827.1 GCA_013203855.1 bacterium | reverse complement strand
GGACGATGCCGTCCCTATTGGCCATGCGTTCGATGTCGCCGGGCTTGAGTTCGTCAAGGAGTTGGCGGACGGCGAGGTTCATTTCCGGCGCGAGGTCGCCGTTCCACTCCCAGTTCTTGAAAAGAAGGAGGAGTTTCTCGACGTGGACGAGAGTGAGACGGTCGTTGGGCGAAAAGAGCGGGTGGGCACAGACGTGGCGGATTGCGTTGTCCGTGAGGTAAGAAACGAGGTCGAAGATGTTGGCCCGGGCCTGCATGAGATCAGCGTGTTGGGCTTCGGTCATGCCGTAGGCCGCGACATGGACCTTGCAGTTGTCCTCGGGGAAATAGGTGGTGTACTCGCACCCGATGAAGGTATGGGGCAGCTCGGCGATCTCGAGACAGCCATCGATGGTGTTGTGGTCGGTGATGGTGACGGCCGCCATGCCGTACTGGCGGGCAAGAGCGTAGATCTCGGCCGGTTCAGTGAAGCTTTCCGGGCAGCCGATCTTCTGCATGAGCCAGAGGACAGGGCGTTTGGAATGTTTGGAGTGGCAGTGGAGGTCGATCTTCATAGGGAAACGCCCCGTTCGGTTTTGATTGGTTCTTCTTTCATGCCTTCAATTTACAGGGCTTACGTTACGGGCCGGTGCGGGAATCTTTAGGAAATGATTAGGGAGGGCGTGAGATGCGTTCGAGGGTCCGGTAGTCAGGAACTATTTCGCCTGGTTTCGGAAGGCTTTCTGACCGGAGAAGGGCGCACTTGATCCCGGGCTGGGTTTGCCCTACAGTGGACGGGTCGATGCGCCGGATTGGCCGGCGGTCGGTCTTTCTCTGTCCACTGCCCGAGTGGTGGAATGGGTAGACACAAGGGACTTTCGGGAAGGGCTTCTGGCGGGCCTTTCCGACGGGAGTGCCCCGGCCGCGAGGCCGGTGGTAGAATCGGGCTGTATGCTGGAAACCCTGGGAACCCCCGGACGCTCGCCCTGCCAGGGCTGGCCGGTTCGACCGGCAAGGGCAACAGTTCCGCGGCGCAGGCAATCAGCAGGGAAGCCGTGGCTGGCCCCTCAGAGACTACACGCCCGACGTCCCGAGGGATTCGTGTTCTGGAGCAGGCTGAAGCCTGACCTGGAAATCCTCGGCGGCGATGATATAGTCCAGACCGCAACGTCCCGCCAGCTTGACAGCGACGGCCTGGGCGACCAGGTGCGGCAGGAAAATCCCTCGGCCGAAAGGCTGTGCCGGTTCGAGTCCGGCCTCGGGCACCACTCAGACGGCTCCCTGCGACGGGGAGGCTGAACTGGTTTGTCTTCCTCCGACAAACGATTTATGGCAATTCTCCTCGGCGTGTGTCTCCTGGCCGCGGTCGCGATCACGTGGCCTGTCGGGATGCGCCCGTCCGCGCGTTTGCCTGCGGGGGGAGAGGTCGTGGGCGTTCTTCCCCAAGGCGACCAGGCCTTTTTTCTCAACGCCCTGTGGTGGGTGCGGGAGGCGTTGTTCGTCCAGCACCGCAGTCCATGGTATACGGAGCATCTCGGCGCGCCCGAGGGGACCTCGCTTCTTTCGACGACGATTTCGCCGCTTCTGGGAGTGCTTTCCGCTCCCTTGTCGCTGGTGTTCAACTGGATCTTTCTCTACAACCTCTGGGTTTGGCTGGATATCGCGCTGGTGGCCTTTTTCGCGGCCCTGATCGTGCGCGAACTGGGGGGATCGCGCCGGGGAGCTATCCTGACCGCCTCGATCATGTTCTATCCCCTCTTCCTGCAGAATCACCTGGCACATCTGAATATTCTGAGCGCGTGGTGGGTTCCGTTCGTTTTCTGGTGCTATCTTCGCTTCTGCCGGAGGACGGCAACGGGCTGGGCGATCGGCACGGGTCTGGCCCTGGGCGGGCTGTTCTACGTGTCGGCCTATCATACGATTCATGCGCTGCTGCTCCTGGGCTTAGACGGGGGGCGGCGGCTGTGGGTGTCGTGGAGCGGGGTCCGGCCGGGGGCGGCGCGACGGGTGCGGTTCGTTTTTTGGGCCGGTCTGGCACTGGCCGTGCCGCTCGAGGCGGCGTGGCTGAATGTCGGAAATATTCTGCTCGTGGTGGTTCTGGGCGGGATGGGAGTCGTC
>JABMPG010000084.1 GCA_013203855.1 bacterium | reverse complement strand
GCCGTGCGAGAACGTCTGCCCCGTCCTTGCGACCACCCACAGTCCCACGGGGCTCAATGAGATGACCTATAACCGGTGTGTCGGGACGCGGTATTGTTCGAACAACTGCCCCTACAAGGTGCGCCGGTTCAACTATCTGGCTTATACAAAAGATGACATCGGCCAGAGCACCCAGACCTTGGCTTACAACCCTCAGGTAACCGTTCGCAGTCGAGGCGTGATGGAGAAATGCACGTTCTGCGTCCAGCGGATCGTCCATGCCATGGACCAGGCCAAACGGCATGGCCGGGCTCATCCTTCGGGAAGCGCTGAGGCTTTCGGCGTGCCTCCTCACACCGTCCAGACCGCTTGCCAGCAGGCATGCCCGGCTGGGGCCATTGTGTTCGGCGATCTCAACGATCCTTCCCATTTCGCGGCGCAGCTCAGCCGTTCGGAACGCGGGTATAGACTTCTGGTGGAGCTCAACGTCGAACCTCGGGTCACCTACCTGGCCTTGTTGCACAATCCCCACCCGAGCCTTGCCAGAAAGCCGAGGGCGTCTGACGCACACATGGACGAGGAATCTGGAGAGTAAGAGAAGAGGAATGCTACTCTCGATACTTGACCGGCGGGGGCGCCGGTCCCACACTTGACGAACTTGACACACTGACCGGCGAGGGCCCCGGTCCCACTCCTATGGAAAAAACCGATCTCCAAAACCTTCAGCCTCCGCCCCTGGTGACCCGGGACGTCAGCCTGCGCGAGCTGGAGGACGCCATCGTCCGGCCCGTCGAATCGTTCCCGACGTTCAGGTGGATGATCGGTCTGGCCATTTCAGGATCGCTGGTCGTGCTTCTGATGGTGTGCCTGATCATCACGGTGGTCCGAGGCGTCGGGGTCTGGGGCGTGCAGAACCCGGTTGGCTGGGGCTTCGCCATCATCAACTTCGTCTTCTGGGTCGGTATCGGCCATGCCGGGACGCTGATCAGCGCCATTCTGTTCCTGTTTCACCAGAAATGGCGCACGGGCATCGCGCGCTTCGCCGAGGCCATGACAATCTTCGCGGTGATGTGCGCGGGCCTGTTTCCGGTGATCCACACCGGCCGCCCCTGGCTAGCGTGGTACTGGCTTTTCCCGTTGCCCAATCAACACCACGTGTGGATCAACTTCCGTTCGCCACTCGCGTGGGACGTCTTTGCCGTGGGAACCTATTTCACGGTCTCGCTCATGTTCTGGTACACCGGCATGATTCCCGATATGGCGCTGCTGCGCGACCGGGCGCGAAATCCGCTGCGAAAACTGCTCTACGGCATCCTGAGCCTGGGCTGGCGGGGAAGCGCCCGGGCCTGGCACCACTATGAGAAGGCCTATCTTCTCTTCGCCGGGCTCTCCACACCGCTTGTCCTCAGCGTGCACTCCATCGTTTCCTTCGACTTCGCGGTCTCCATTCTGCCGGGGTGGCACACGACAATCTTTCCCCCCTATTTCGTGGCTGGCGCGGTTTTCAGCGGTTTCGGCATGGTCTGCATGTGCCTGATCGTGCTGCGGAAGGTCTTTCATCTCGAGCACGTCATCACGATCCGCCACCTGGAGCTGATGAACAAGATCATCATCGCCACCGGCCTGATGGTGGGCTACGCGTACGCGGTGGAGTTTTTCATTGCCTGGTACAGCGGAGTGGCGGCGGAGAGGTTCGTTTTTCTCAACCGCGCTTTCGGCCCCTACGCCTGGGCCTACTGGATCATGGTCTCGTGCAACGTGATCTTTCCGCAATTGTTCTGGTTTCGGCGGATTCGGCGCAACCCGTGGCTGGTATTCCCTATCGTGATCCTCGTGAACGTGGGTATGTGGTTCGAACGGTTCGTGATCGTGGTGACCAGCCTGCACCGGGACTTCCTGCCGTCGAGTTGGAGCTACTATATCCCGACATGGATAGACCTCGGCCTGCTGGCGGGCAGTTTCGGACTGTTCTTCACCCTGCTCCTTCTATTCTGCCGATTTGCCCCGGTCGTGACGGTAGCCGAACTCAAGGCCGTGCTACCCAACTCCCACCCGAAGCATGCGGGACGCCTGGAACGGAAGCGAGGCTACGATGCCTGAGTCTTCCGGAAGCCTTCAGGGCATGGTAGGCGTCTTCGACGATCCGACGCCTCTTCTGCACATGGCCGGCAAGGCCAGAGACGCCGGGTGGAAACACTGGGACTGCCACACGCCTTACCCAGTTCACGGCCTGGAGAAAGCGATGGGCCTGCGGGATTCTCTCATTCCGTTTCTGACTATCTCGGCGGGCTTCTTCGGGGCGGTTTTCGCCAAGGGCATGCAGTGGTACATGAGCGATTACGATTTTCCGGTTATCGTCGGCGGGAAGCCTCTCTTCAGCCTTCCCGCCTTTGTTCCGGTGACTTTCGAACTCTTCGTACTCTTTGCCGCGCTGACCACTTTCGGGTCGGTCATCCTCTTCTGCGGCCTGTGCCGCTGGCATTCTCCCCTGCACGACGCCAACCTGATGCTCGAGGCGACCAGCGACCGCTATGTCGTCTGGTTCGATGCCACCGATGCCCTGTTCGAAGAGAGCGAAGTCCGGAAGTTCCTGGAGGGAAATGGGGCCGGGGACGTGCGGGTAGTCTACAACGAGAGCGACCGGAGAAGCGTGGAAACATGATTTGCAGCACAAGAGGATCATCTTGAGAGGGAGACTTGCCGAATACGTGAGATCGTTTCGACTGCCTTTCGTTCCGTGGCTGTGGAAGGCCCATTTGTACGCGATCGCGGGTCTGGCCCTGTTCATCCCCATGCAGATCTATCTGGGAAACATTCGAATCCCTCCGCTGATCAACGGAATGGCCTGGCAACCCAAGGCCAAGGCCCAGAGCACGGCCCCGGTGAATTCAGAGGGTCAACCCTTTTTCTCTGACGGCGTGACCCAGCGCCGCCCGGTTCCAGGAACGATTCCACGCGAGTATTCCGTCTATCCCTATCAAGTCGCCGTATATGGAGTGGATGAGGCAAGGAACCTGGCGGGGCAGAACCTGTTCAACCCTCTTTCCCCGACCATTGAGAACCTGAGAATGGGCGAACGGGTATTCGACACCTATTGCCAGCCGTGTCATGGCTACAAAGGTCTGGCCGACGGCTCGGCGGTCGGTCCCGGGCGGCTGGCCGCGCCCAATTCGCTGCATTCCGACATCGCGAGAGGCTACAAGGACGGCCACATCTTCCACATTGTCACGGTGGGGCAGAACAAGATGCCCAGCTATGCCTGGCCGCTCAACGCCCTTCAACGCTGGGCGGCGGTTCATCACGTGCGGGTGCTTCAGCGCGCGGTCAATCCCCTCCCCGGCGATCTGCCCGGCACAAGCGCCCTCTCCACACAGGCCGGCACGACGGAATCCCTCTCGATCGCGCCCGTTCCGGAAGAAGGGACTTCCGAACCATGAACGAGCGAGAGGCGATTCTCAATCGTCCCCAGGGAGTTCTGGATGCCGGGCCTCACCCGCGGGTCGGGGGGCGCATGGTCCGGCTTGCCGGATTGCCGGTGGCGGGCGTGGGAGGGCTTCTGAGCCTTCTGGCGCTGGTCTTTTCCCCCCAGTTGTTCGGCTTCTCGTGGCTCGTGGGCTTCGGCCTGATCTGGGCGGTCTGCGTCGGGGCCTTATTCCTGATCGCCATGCACCACATCACCGGCGCGATCTGGTCGGTAGTGGTGCGGCGCTCGGCGGAGGCCCTGGTTTCGGCCATGCCCGTCCTGATCCTTTTCTTCGTACCGGTGGTCCTGATGTCGGGCTGGATATTCGAATGGACCCATGAAGACGTCATGGCTTCGGACCCGATTCTAAGCGGGAAGAGCGCCTATCTGAACCTGCCCTTCTTCATTTTGCGGGCAGCGGCGTTTCTGTCCATCTGGGGGATCTTCGGATGGTATTTCGTCCGGCGTTCGCTCAAACAGGACGATGGCAGCGAAGGTCCGGAAGTGACCCACGGGATGCGGCGGACTTCGGCGCCGTTCGCGATTCTCTTTGCCCTGTCCGTGACCTTCGCGGCCTTCGACTGGTACATGAGCGTACAGCCCCATTTTTTCAGCACGATCTTCGGCGTGTACATGTTTGCGGGTCTGGCTGTGTCGGGGCAGGCTGGTGTTGTCCTGGTGGTCCTGTGGCTTCGGCGGAAGGGATGCCTGGTTGACAAGACGGCCGCCTTCGGACAGATCATCGACGACGCGCGTCTCTATCACATGGGAACGCTGCTGTTCGCCTTCTCCTGTTTCTGGGGCTACATCGCCATGTCGCAGTTTCTCCTGATCTGGTACGCGAACCTGCCCGAAGAAGGTTTCTGGTTCGTCGATCGCTGGAAGGACGGATGGGCGTGGATCAGCGTTCTGCTCATGTTCACCCGCTTCGTATTTCCATTCCTGATTCTCCTGAGCCGGAAGGCCAAATCGTCGACGACGACCCTCGCGGCGGTGTCGATCCTGGCTCTTTTCGGGCAGGTGGTGGATTTGTACTGGCTGGTCATGCCCGAGGCACCGGAGAACACATCCGTCTTCATCTGGCAGGTGATCGGGCCGCTGCTGCTGGCTGTCGGACTCGTCCTGATCGCCGTCGGCCGATTCGTCTCAAGGCATTCCGCGATTCCGGTCGGAGATCCTCTTCTGGAGGAGTCCCGGATGTATCACGCTTGATGTGTGTGTTAGCATGAAGGCTGGAACTTAGAAAGGCTGGCGAATGCGGAACTGGACGAAAGACGATCTTCTCTATGAGAACCCTCTTGCCTCAGAGGCGGACGTTCGCGACTTCCGCATGGAAGGAGAGGCCTGCCTGACCTTTCCCCGCGAACGGATGCGTCTCGAGAACGCTCATCCCAGCGATCCGGAGAAGAGTCGGCATGGCAACTATCTGCTGTGGTGTCCCATGGATTTTCCGGCGGATATCGCCGTGAGCTGGGAGTTTCTTCCCCGGACTGACGACGGCTTGGCTATGTTCTGGATGGCGGCCGCCGGACGCCAGGGCGAGGATCTTTTTGACCCTTCCCTCGCTCCTCGGGACGGAGACTACTGGCAGTACCACCGGGGGGACATCAACGGCTTTCACGTCTCGTATTACCGCCGGAATCCTTCGGAGCGGCATTTCCAGACCTGCAACCTGCGCAAGAGCCACGGCTTTTATCTCGTCGCCCAAGGCGCCGATCCGCTACCGAACAGCCGCGACGTGAAGGATTTCTACCAGATGGAGGCCGCCCGGTGCGGCCCCGAATTCCGCCTTTCCATGAATGGGCTCATGGTCCTGAGATGGCATGACGACGGTCAATCATTCGGGCCGGTCCTAGGGGGTGGCAAAATCGGTTTCCGGCAAATGGCCGGTCTGATCGCCGAATATCGAAATCTGAAAGTGCATGCTGTGAGGGCGACATGAAAACAACAAGACTCCTATCCGTATGGATCGGCCTTCTAGTCCTGACCGTCTCAGGTTCCCTTCCGGCGCAGGAACCCACGAGTTCCGCGGCGAAGGTAGGAATCGATGAGCAGGTGGGAGAGGTGGTTCCCGGGCAGATCACATTCGCGGATGAAAACGGGAAACCGGTCATCTTTGGAGATCTGATCGACAAGCCGACTATTCTGGTTCTCGTCTACTTCGAGTGCCCCGCCATCTGTGGCCCGTTGCTGAACGGCGTGATGAGCCTCGTGGACGAAATGGACCTCGCGCCGGGAAAGGACTATCAGATCGTCGCGGTCAGCTTCAACGAACGTGAAGACTCTGAGATGGCCGCCCGTAAGCAGCAGAACTTTCTCTCCGCCCTGAAGAAGGATGTCCCTCCGAGTGCGTGGCGCTTCCTGACCGGCAATCCGGACAATATCGCGACTTTGACAAACGCGACCGGGTTTCGCTTTGAACGCGTCGAGACCGACGGCCGCATCGACTTCAATCACCCCGCGACGCTGATCGTCCTGTCGCCCGAACGGGTGATCACGGGTTATATTCGCGGGATCAGCTTCGTGCCGGATGACGTAGCCCTGGCGATCTCCGAGGCGAAAATCGGGCGGGTGAGGCCGACGCGCTCCTCGGTCGGCCCCCAGGGCCTGCTCTCGTTCTGTTTCACCTATGATCCCGTGCAGCAGAAACGGGTAATGAATATAACGCGGGTGGCCGGCGTGGCCACGCTGGCCCTGGCAGGTGTCTTCATAGCACTCGTTCTGATCATTCGGACAAAACCTACTTCGTCCGACTCCCGCGGAGAGTCGTAATATGCCCGTTACGACCGAGCAACCCGCCGGCCTGAGACGGCCCAACTATCTGTTCGCAAAGGGCAGGTACCCCGGTATCCTGGGCTGGCTCCTGACGACTGATCACAAGCGCATCGGTCTTCTCTATCTCGGCTCCATCCTTAGCGCCTTCATGCTGGGTGCGACTCTGGGCGTGTTGATGCGCCTCGAACTGATCTGGCCGGGCAAGACGATCATGGAGGCCAAGACCTATAACGCCGTCTTCACCCTGCACGGCGTCGTCATGATC
>JABMPG010000826.1 GCA_013203855.1 bacterium | reverse complement strand
GAATGGACCTAAACTTTGAGGATGCGCTGGTGCCGAACGTCGGACATCTTGGCGAGATTCCTATCGCCCGCATGTCCCCATTCACGGGAGCCTTATTCTTCCTCGCCGGACTTGCCGTGCTTGCCCTCGTCTTGCGGCAGAGCCGAACCCATGGCCGGGGAACACACCTCGGGCACTGGGGAGGCAGTCTAGGAAGCCTGACAGTGGGCATCGGTTTACTCTTCTGCTTGGCGTACCTCTATGGAAGCCCTCTGTTCTATGGCCAGGGCGCCACGGTTCCCATGGCGCTGACGACTGCATTGGCGTTCCTGATGCTGGGGGGCGCTACGATTGGCGTTTCGGGAGAAAACGCGATTCCGATGAGCCTGTTGGCCGCCGCGAAACGCGCGGGCAAGTCCATAAGCGAGCGAGGAAGGTTTCTTGTCTTGGCTTTCATCATGTTTGCGGTCTGCGCGGTGGGCATGGCGATCATGACAGTCATGCTGTACCGTCACGATTTCGCGAAGCACAGGGAGCAGTTGCAGACAGCCACCCAAGGCCAGTCGCGTTTGATTGAGGCTATCGCGCGCTATGACGCCGGCGTTGCCGACACACTGCGGGATGTTGATCCAGGTCACGATTCTGGTGCAGCGACGTTGAGTCAGATTATCGACGCTCATGAGCACTACAAGGGGTTTGGTGAGACGGGGGAATTCACACTGGCGCGGCGCGATGGGGACTCGATCGTTTTCGTCTTGCGGCATCGACACGGCGCCATCGAACAACCCGCACCGGTGGCCTTCGACTCGGATTTAGCCGAACCCATGCGCAGGGCGCTCCAAGGGCTGTCCGGAACTGTCATTGGGCTCGATTACCGAGGCAAAATGGTCCTGGCCGCCTATGAGCCGGTCGCCGTGCTGAACCTGGGGATTGTGGCGAAGATCGATCTGGCTGAGATTCGTGCGCCCTTCATCAGATCCGGTCTCACAGCCGCCGCTATGGCCTTTCTCGTTGTTCTGGCCGGCACGGCGTTGTTCTTTCGGATTGCCAACCCGATTATTGCGAGGTTGGAGGCACACGCACGAGACTTGGAAAAGGAAGTCGAGGAGCGCAGGCGGGCCGAGGAAACATTGCGTGAGAAGGTCCGTCTGAGCCAGATTCTCTTGGACGGCTTCCCGTGCGTAGCCCTCCTCCTTCGGCCCGGAACCCGAGAAATCGTCGCCTCCAATAGGGCTGCGGCTCGCGTAGGTGCCGTGCCGGGTAAGACGTGCTTCGGCACCTGGGGCCAGTTCGACACGCCGTGCCCCTGGTGCTTGGCACCGAAAGTCTGGTCGACGGGAGAGTCGCAACACTTGGAACCCGAAGGGCTAGGTCGCGTTTGGGACGCCCACTGGATTCCCGTGTCGGACGACCTCTGCTTTCACTACGCCTTTGACATCACCGAGCGTAAGCAGACGGAGAAGGCGCTGCGGGAGAGCGAGGAGCAGTTCCGGCGAGGCATTATGGATGCGCCTGTCCCGATTATGATTCACGCCGAAGACGGAGAAGTGATTCGGGTCAATAATGTCTGGACAGAGTTAACTGGCTACACACACGACGATATCCCGACGATAGCTGACTGGATGTTGAAGGCATATGGCGAAAGGATGGATGATGTCCCTGATGTAATAGACTCCCTCTTTGAACACAACGAGGTGTTGCATGAAGGGGAGTTCACAATCAGGGTCAAATCGGGACAGACCAGGACTTGGGATTTTTCGTCCAGCCCGCTGGGTCAACTTCCGGACGGGAGACGCCTTGTGATAAGCATGGCCACCGATAGCACCAAACGTAAGCAGAGCGAGGAGGAACGGGAAAAGCTGATCACCAAACTGGAATCCCAGAACACCGAGTTGGAGCGGTTCACCTACACCGTCTCCCACGACCTGAAGAGTCCGCTGATCACCATCGGCGGATACGTCGGATTGTTGCGAGAAGATCTGGCCGAAGGGGAGCCTGGCTCCATCGACAATGACCTTTCCCGCATCTCTGGCGCGGCCGACAAAATGGCGCGGTTATTGGACGACGTGTTGGAACTGTCACGGATCGGCCGATTGGCCAACTCGCCGGAGGACGTGGCGCTGGAGGAATTGGCCCACGAGGTGCTTGAGATCGTTGGAGGACAAATCAAGAAGAAGGGAGTGCAAGTCGAGATCTTGCCCGGCTTGCCCGTTGTCTTTGGCGACCGGCTTCGGCTGAGCGAAGTCCTGCAAAACCTGATCGATAACGGGGTGAAGTACATG
>JABMPG010000825.1 GCA_013203855.1 bacterium | reverse complement strand
CGCCAGCGCGCCGCCCTGGGCCGAGAGAACCATCCCGATACGCGGATGAACGACTCGAATTCCCGCCTCACGGGCCGGATCGGCGGCGGCCTCCCACTCCCGGCAGACCCGCGCCAAAAACCCGGACCCGACATTGGCCCCCACGTGGATCTTGCGGTCTCCGTGGTCCCCGTACCACCCGAGAGCCGAGGCCGAAATCAGAACCCGAGGCTTTCGCTCCAGCCCGGCCAGCGTCTCGGCCAGAAGACGTGTGCCTTCGGTCCGGCTCTGAAGGATTTTCTCCCGCTTGGACTTGGTCCAAATCCCCGCGATGTTCTCCCCCGCCAAGTGGATGGCGGCGTCCATGCCCTCCAACTTCTCCGTCTGAATCCGGCCCTCCCGAGGATCCCACTCGATCTCGAGGCTCTCGGGATCGGCTTGTCTCCGAACGAGAGGATAGACGCTGTGTCCCCCCGTGGTCAGAAAGGCGCAGAGTTGAGAGCCGATCAGGCCGGACGAGCCTGTGACTGCGATTTTCAGGCGGGGCCGGTCTTCGAAATGATGGTGCCGTTCGAGATCGTCTTTGAGTCGGCGATGCCGCCAGGCGAAAAGCCGCTCCAGCCGATGACGGACCTGCGTCCCGGCCACGGCCCGTCCCACCCAACCCAGCGGCAGTTGATAGCGCACCCGATCTCGGATCAGGCAGGTTTCGAGACTCACGGGAGTAAACCGGTGCTCATGCCGCCACGCGGCGAATGGCCCGTGCACCTGAACATCCGTAAAGCCGAGACCTTCGCGGTTCCGGCTATGCAAGGCCTCCCATTTCACGCTGAACAGCCCTTTCCCCACGCGAAAGGTCAGACGGCTGCCGCTCGATATATCGCCGTGGCGTTCGAGTACCTCCAGCCGCATCCAGGGCGGGGCGAGTCGGTCGAAAGCGCCGGGGCGGCTGTGCCACGCGAGGATTTCGCCCGCCGGGGCGTTGACCGTGCTTTCGAATTCGATGGTCGGCATCGCATACCTCCTCCGGCCCTTAGTTGAAAAGAGCCTTCAGGATGGTTTTCCTTTCGCTCTTCAGAATGTTCACATGACCCGCCCCTTTCACTTCCACAAATCGGATCCAGCCCGGGTATGGTTTTGCAAGCGACCGCCCCATCCTGATGGGAATGCTCCGGTCGGCGTTCCCGTGGAAGATTGTGAGGGCTGGGGAATCGGGCCGTTGATGAAGCCGGCCCAGAAAGAGCCGGTTGTCCAGACCGTTCGGAATCAGCCAGGCCAAGGGGCCGAAACGGCGGAAGAGCGCCTTGTGCATGGTCGTAAAAGGGGCGACAAGAACGATCCGCCGCGCGGGCAGATCCTGGGCCGCCTGCAGGGCCGCCGCCGTCCCGAAGGAATGTCCGAGAAGGTAGAGACGATCCAGAATCTCCTCCCTCGGCCGCCGCAGTTGATCGGCCAGGGCGAACAGGGCGCCCTGCGTCGTATCGGGAAGCTGACTGGGACGCATCGTCCCCTTGCTGAGCCCCCGGCCGGGATAGTCCAAGAACAGAAAGCCGGCGTCCACCGGTGCACCATCGGCCATCCAAAGCCAGTCCAGCGCCCGCGAACCGATCCCGGGATAGACCAGAACCAGATGGTGGGGAATCTCGGCCCCGGCCCGGGGCGATTGAACGAAGAATGCCACCTGAGACCCCTTCGCCGTCTCGAACGAAACCCGGCTTGCGTCCGATCGCGCGTCGAAGGCCCGAAGTTCCGCATCCGTATACCGTAGCCCCGATCCGCACCCAGGGATGATCAGGCAGAGCAGGACCAGGGAATCCCGGATGTGGCGCGACCACCCGCGCGGGCGATCTCCGGAGGAGCCCTTCATGGTTGCCCTCCATTCCGCCGCAATGCAATCTCCTCCGCACGCTCCGTCTCTGACGGAGCGAACGCCGCGGGCAGGCACTTGGCGAGAAAATGAGAATGCCCATTCCACGGAAATTCGCGGTAGACGACTGTCCGGGGATAGTTCATCGCAAGATCCCGACCCATCCATACCGGAAGAACCCGGTCCGTGACGCCGTGATAGATCCAGAGAGAAGGCGGAGGATCACGTCGGGCAAGTTCGCCCAGCCGCGCCCGATTGTCGTAATCCTCCCCGTTCAGAGCGTGGACAATACCCGCCCAGAAAGGCCCCACGAAATGCAGGATCACATCATGCATGTCGGTGAAGGGCGAGATCAGCACGATTCGTTGCGCCCGGACCAGGGGGGCGAACTGCAGAGCGGCGCCCGTGCCGAGGGAATGGCCCAAGAGACAAACCCGGCTGGAGAGATCCTCGTACTCCATTCCAAAATGGGCGACCAAGGATTCGAACGCCTTCAGCGAAGACGCCAGCATCGACCCCGCCCGGGGAGGGCCTGCGGACAGACCGTACCCCGGAAAATCCACCAGCAGGAACCCAGCCCCAGGATCGGAGGCCTGCTTCAGCCAGGGCAGCCACTCCAGCGCCACCGACTTCCGCCCGCCAAACATCATCCACAGACGCTCTGGCGGTTCCTCCGCTCCCGCCAAGGGCGGAACATAAAAAGCTATCTGGCGTTTCTCCGCCACATGATAGGAAAGTTCGAGGCCGTGCGGAATGGCTCGGAAAACCGCGAGCTCGCCGGGCTCATAGGGCCGCGGCTGATAGTACGACTTGCTGTCCCCGCAGGCGCTAAGCAGGAGAAGGCAGCCAACCAAGCCCCCAATGCAAAGGAACCGGTCAAAAGCCGGTCGTCTCTTCGCGAGGATACTGGGGGCTACTACTCGCGCCAATGCCGGTCTCCGAATCCGGAACCCGCCCGTCGATTTCTGAATCTCAGTTATGTTACCAGAAACAGTCCAGGGCGCCAGAAACTTCGACAGGAATCCCCGCACATCGGGTCGCTGATTCAAGACTCCGAACCCCTATCCCCCGAGCAGCCCCCGTAGCCTCTGAAAAGCCGCCTTCAGATACAGATGCAGCCGGCCCGCCCGACGCGCCCGCGCCAGTGTCCGCAAAATATACCGCGGACGCATGTAAAGCCTCAGAAGCGCCCGGCGCCGCCATCGTGTGAGATCCTCGGCCGACAACGCGTAGCTCCGCAGGGCCGCCCGAGCATAGCTCCCTCCCGCCGGATCGACTAGAAGACCCTCCGCTCGGGCCAGCGCATGGAGCTCAGTCCCCGGAAGCGGGTACGCGACGTTGATATCGAAAAAATCCGGGTCCAGGCGGAGAACCAACTCGTAAGTCTTTTTCAAGGAATCCCGGGTTTCCCAAGGCAGACCGATGATAAAATACGCGTGGCTTACCAGACCCGTCTCTCGGCAGATCTCGAAAGCCCGCTCCGCCTGCTCCACCCGTGTCCCCTTCTTCATCCGATCCAGCATCTCCTGGTCGCCACTCTCCACCCCGAACCCCACGTTCGTGCACCCCGCCCTCTTCAGGGCCCGGGCCCGCT
>JABMPG010000824.1 GCA_013203855.1 bacterium | reverse complement strand
TGCCCGGACGCCATGAGTTCGGTGGCTTGTATTTGAACACGGTTTTCTGGAAACACGATATGGCCTATCCCGTCGGAGTGGCTTTGCTGGCGGGGTCTATCTGGATCGCTTTCAGAACCCTTTTCGGGGGCCGCCGCGACTGGCTCTGGGTGGCCCTGTTTGCCGGCATGATGGGTGGCGCGTGGATGTCGCGTCTGCACAGCGGGGGGTACAACAATGTTCTGATTCCGGCCTACGCGGTCCTGTCCCTTCTTTTCGGTCTGGCGCTCCATGAGGTTCTTTCCATATCGAAGGATCGTCCCAAAGCCGAAGGAGACTTTCTTCGCCTCGCCGTCTTCGGAATCTGCCTCTTTCAGTTTGTCCTGCTCGTCTACAATCCCCTGGAGGCGTTGCCCACGGCGGCCGACCGTGCGGCGGGAGAGGCGTTTCTGGATGAACTGGCTCGGTTGGAAGGGGAGGTGCTGATTTTCCATCCCGCCTTTCTACCGACGCGGGTCGGCAAGAACAGTTATGGCCAGACGATGGCGGTCAATGACGTTCTCCGGGGTGGGGGAGAAGAGGCCGCGGCACTGGCGGAGAAGATTGCCCGTGCTCTGGAAACGCGCCGGTTCAGCGCCATCATCAACGGGGGCTGGATGCATTCCTATCCGAGGCTCAAGGAAGCGTTCATGCAAAACTATGTCCTGGAGCGGCAACTCTTCGAAGAGCCGTGCGTATTCGTCCCGGTGACCGGGAATCCGAGCCGTCCCGAATATGTTTTTCGTCCCCGCGATGCGAGTTCAGGAAAGCGCTGAGGTGTCCCATGGAATGGCAGATACTCTCCAATCTTCTCGTTCTCCTAGGCTTGGCCCTGTTCTTTGGCGCTGTGGCGGAGCGGTTCAAGCAGAGCGCTCTAATTGGATATCTCATCGCGGGGATGCTGGTCGGGCCGGGCGGGCTGAATCTGATTGGCGACGTTCATGTGGTTGAGGTTCTGGCCGAGTTGGGCGTGGCGCTTTTGCTCTTTGCGATCGGCCTGGAGTTCTCTCTCGCGAAACTGAAAGCTATGGGCGCTTTGGCTCTCGGGGGCGGAAGTCTTCAGATTGTGCTCACGGGTACAGCGTTTGCACTAGGAGCGCGATGGTTTGGATTGGACTGGCCGAAGGCGATTGTCATTGGCGCCATGGTTGGCCCGAGCAGCACGGCGTGCGTTGTCCGGGTGCTGGTCGAACGGGCCGAACTTGACAGTGTTCATGGCCGCAACGCCTTGGGACTTCTTCTGCTTCAGGACGTGGCGCTGGTCCCGCTTGTGCTGATCGTGACGCTGCTAGGCAAAGGTGGAGGGTGGAGCGATCTTCTGGTCCAAGTCGCGGTGCAGGGCGGCTGGTTCGCCCTGTTTGTCGGCGTTTTCCTTGTTCTGAGTTTGTACGTGATTCCACGGCTTCTCAAGACATTCGCGACGTTCAAGAACCGTGAACTCCTGATCCTGCTCGCGATCTGCACGGCGCTGGGAGCGGCCTGGCTGGCCCATTCGGTCGGTCTCTCCCCCGCGTTGGGGGCCTTCATTGCGGGGCTGCTGTTGGGGAGCTCTCCTTTCGCCACCCAGCTACGCGCGGATATATCGGCCCTGCGGGTGTTGTTCGTCACGCTGTTCTTTGTGTCCATCGGCATGTTGGGCAACCTGGAATGGATTTTCGGGCACTGGCTCCAGGTGATCGCGGCAGTCGCGGTACTTCTGGCCGGGAAAAGCTTGCTGATATTCGGAATCGCTTTGGCCTTTCGGCAGAATGTCCGGAACGCATTGGCGACGGGAATCTGCCTGGCGCAGGTCGGTGAGTTTTCCTTCGTTCTGGGACAGACCGCATTCGGTTTCAACCTGCTCAGCGAGGACCTGTTCTACCTCTTCGCCTCCGCCGCCTTGGCGACCATGATCGTAACGCCCTACCTGGTGAAGTACGCGACGCGAGCCGGGGATGGTTTCCAGAAGGCTCTGTCGCGCATCTATCCGCAGCGAGAAGAGGACGCTCTGCGCAGTGTGGGACGAGGGCTTGAGGGACATGTGATTGTTGTGGGATACGGTCCTGCCGGGCGGGAGGTGGTTCTGGCCATCCGGCGCTCTGGCATCCCAACGGCGGTGATCGAGCTCAATCCACGAGGAGTCGAAGCGGCCGAGGCGGAGGGCTCTGTGGCGCTTGCCGGGGACGCGACGGATGTGGAGATCCTCGAGCATGTGCATCTGGTGTCGGCGAAAGCGCTTGTCGTGGCCATTCCGGACTATCGAACCGCTCTGGCTGTCGTTCGGCAGTCGGCTTCTCTTGCGCCGCACGTTCCGGTGGTCGTTCGCGCCCGCTACGGTAAGTATGCCGGCGAGCTGTTGGCGGCCGGTTCCCAGTTGGCAGTGAATGAGGAAGAGGTTATGGGCAAAGAGATGGCCGCGCGGGTCGTGGAACTGGCCATCCCGGAGAGCGTTGTAGAGAAGAAGGAATAGCGCCGGAGTATCCCTGTGCGCTTGCGTCGCCTGCCCGCCGGTGTTATAGGTAACACCCTCTTAGAGGGCGGGGGATTTAACGGGCTGCGAATCGGGTCCATGGGCTGCAATCGCGATTCGGGGAACTGACTCACAAAAGGAGATGGAATCATGGTGACATTGGGCGTAGTGGTGGGCAATCGAGGCTTCTTTCCGAGCCATTTGGCCGAGTCGGGGCGGAAGACCATTCTGGATGTGCTTAGGTCGCAGAATATCAAGGCGATCTGCCTTGCCGAAGAGGAGAGCGAGCTGGGCGTTGTGAGCGTGGATTCGGACGCCCGCAAGTGCGCCGATCTGTTCAAGCGTCATCGGGATGAGATCGACGGCATTCTGATCACGCTGCCGAATTTCGGAGAAGAGAAGCCGATAGCCAATACGATTCGCTGGTCCGGCTTGAACGTGCCGGTTCTGGTTCATGCCTTTCCCGACAATCCGGCCAGGATGGCGGCGTCGGATCGTCGCGACAGCTTTTGCGGCAAGATGTCGTGCTGCAACAACCTGCGGCAGTACGGTATCAAGTACACAATCACCAGTGTGCACACGATGGACCCGGAGGGGGACGACTTCAAGACGGACCTGGGGAAGTTCGCCTCGGTGTGCCGGATCGTCAAAATGTTACGGGGGGCCCGCCTCGGTCAGATCGGCGCCCGGCCTGCCGCGTTCAACACGGTGCGCTATAGCGAGAAGATTCTGGAGCGGTCGGGCATTTCGGTTGAGACTCTGGATCTGTCCGATCTGCTTGGGTGGAGCGGCAAGTTGAAGGACGAGGACGCGAACGTGAAGTCCAAACTCGAGGAGATCCGCCAGTACACGCAGACTGCATCGATCCCGACGGACTCTTTGACTCGCATGGCCAAACTGGGAGTCTCCATCGACAAATGGATGTCCGATACCGGACTGGACGCGACGGCGATTCAGTGCTGGACGGCGATGGAGGAATTCTACGGCGTCGTGCCCTGCACGCTGATGAGCATGATGTCAAACAAGTGTGTTCCGAGCGCTTGCGAGGCCGACATTCCCGGGCTGATCGGGATGCTGGCCCTCCAGAGCGCGTCGGAGCGTCCCGCTGCTCTCCTCGACTGGAACAACAACTATGGCGATGATCCGGACAAGTGCGTGTTCTTCCATTGCTCGAACCTGCCCAAGGATGTCTTCGCCGAGCATGAGATGGATTTCCAGGCGATCATCGCGGGCTCCGTGGGCCAGGAGAACGCCTATGGCACGATCGTCGGACGCATCCAGACCGGGCCTTTCACCTATTGCCGTGTCTCGACCGACGACCTGAACGGCCGTGTCGTGGTCTATGCCGGCGAGGGGCGCTTCACCGATGACGCGTTGGACACCTTCGGCGGGTACGGTGTGGCCGAGATCCCGAACTTTCAGGATCTGCTCGCCTTCATCTGCGAGAGCGGACTCGAGCATCATGTGGCCATGACCCGGGGAGAAGTAGTCGATCCGGTGGTCGAGGCCCTGCACGAGTACATGGACTGGGAAGTGTACCTGCACATCTGAGAGCCGAATAGAGGAGAGCAAGGGATGAGTTCCAAGTATGCCGTCGGTCTTGATTTTGGCACGAATTCGGTTCGGGCCCTGCTAGTCGATGTGAACAATGGCGATGAGATCGCCACGAGCGTTTACATGTATCCTTCTGGAAGCGCCGGAATTCTTCTCGATCCGGACGACCCCAACGTGGCGCGTCAGAACCCGATGGATTATGTAATCGGAACCGAAACAGTCGTTCGAGAGGCACTGAAGGAGGCCCAGGGTCGTGATAGTTTCGATCCGGCTGACGTGATCGGGATCGGTGTGGACACAACCGGATCGACGCCGATTCCAGTCGACGAGAAGGGAACTCCGCTGGCCTTTCTCGAGAGATACCGTGGCAATCCGGCCGCTATGGCCTGGCTCTGGAAGGACCACACGGGCCACGAGGAAGCGCGCAGGATCACGGAACTTGCCACAGAGATCCGTCCCGAGCATCCCGAGTTGGCTTCTGGTGGCACAGGCGTACTTCTCAGGTTTCTCCATTGGCCTGTGCCGACTGCAGGGATGTTACGGACACGCTCTTGCGGAACAGGGACGGTGTGTGACCAGTATAGCGCGCGAAAACCCGGGTAAAATAGCCCGGGTCCCGAAACCCCACTTGGTGGGCAATCTCGGAGATCGTCAACTGTGTGTCCTGCAGGAGTCTCCGTGCCCGCCCAATCCGGATACTGTTGACGTAGCGTAGCGGGGCAATTCCGTAGGCTTGGCGGAAAAGTCGACAGGTATGGGCATAGCTGTAGCCCAACTGCTCCAAGACTGCCTCAATGGAGTCCAGGGAGTCCGAAGTGATGGCCAAACGGGCCAAAACGGCCCGCGCTCGACTAGGCAGGGAATCGTCGATTTGTTTGTCGGAGCTCACTGTCACTTCCCTCTTGAACAGTGCGATCAGCAGATCGAGAAGCAAAGCGCGGCAATCTAATAGACTCGTCGGTGTCCTGCGCATTCTTGCGTGGAGACGCTCGCCAAGGTCAAATGCCTCACCCGGTTCAGAAATAGTCCCGGCGATTACATTCCGAGGGATGAAGTCCGGGGCCAGCCGATAGAGATCGGTAACCGGCTGTCCGGGGTGGCAGGTCATTAACGGGGTGGCGCCATGAGGTCCAAGCCAGACCCAGTCAAAATGTACCCAATATCGATGCACCGGGACGGATGAGGTCGTCCAGGATGCATGCCACACCCCTGGTGGTATGATCACAAAACTGTTGGGGCCACAGGGAAGCCTCCGGCCCTCAATCTCCACCACCATGCTTCCCTCTTTCACCATCACGAGTTCCTGGTCGTAGATGACTCGCACTGGTTCATGCCAACCCGCTCGGAAGAAACCGTGCGACCTGTGACTCAAAGCGGAAGACCCGGACGCCGGGGGGCGCAACACCGGAGAGATCCGTTGGAGCCACTCCCACTCGCGAAGGCAAGCGGATAGGGATACGAGGGGGGTCTGTGTCCGAGGCATCATTTTCATCCTACACATAGCAGAAACTTCGGCTTGTGCAACAGGAATATACCAGTTTAGAATGTTTCTGCATTGGGCTGAGCGGTTTCCACCTCAGTTCGCCCTGCACGTCGGTTCGAAGTGGATTGCATCAGAAATATCGGTGAAGGAGCAAAGAGCAAATGGAGAAACACCGGGTGGCCCATCTCGGGCTCGGACCGCGCGGCATCACTCACGCTGACGCAGTGCTGGAGTTGAAGGATCGTTTCGAACTGGTCGGACTTTGCGAGCTCAACGAAGAGCGCTTGGGAAAGTATGTACAGGAGAAGAGT
>JABMPG010000823.1 GCA_013203855.1 bacterium | reverse complement strand
GTTGGTGCCCGAGGCTCTCTTGGGATTTGCTTTCGGGCTGGTGGGCCGGTTTCTGTTCGCCACTTTCCAGTTCGCGGGTCAGATCATCGGCGAGCAGATCGGGTTTCATACGGCTCAGATGGTGGACCCGACTCAGACTGCTCAGTTGCCGACGGTGGGGCAGTTGCTTTTCATCGCGTCGTTGCTGGTGTTTTTCGCGATCGACGCTCATCACGTGTTTTTCGAGGCTCTGGCGAAGAGTTTTGACCAGACGCCGCCGGGATCGATTCGTTTCGCTCCGGGCCTCGCTGCTTTTTTTGTCGAGCAGGGAGCGCGCATGTTCGTGATCGCCGTGCAGCTCAGCATGCCTATTATGGCGGTGGGCTTCGTGGTGAATGTTGGCATGGGTTTGATGACGCGTGCCGTGCCGCGAATGCATGTGTTCGTGGAGAGTTTCCCGATCCGGATTCTCATCGGGCTCTTCATGCTGGGAATCGTGATCACGATCATTGTGCGGGCGATGGTGGGGCTTCTGGGCCAAATGCAGAATGACATGGACGGGCTGTCGAATTTGCTGGGGGGTTAAGGAAGGATCGCCGTGCCGCCGGGAGACGATACCAGTCAGGAAAAATCGTTAGAGCCGACTCCGAAGAAGATCAGCGAGGCGAAGGAGAAGGGGCAGTTCGCGCGCAGCCAAGAGGTGTCGACCGTGGCGACTCTTCTGGTGATGCTGGTTCTTTTGTGGCTGGGACGGGATTTCGTTTTGAACCGTCTTTTGCATGTGAGTGGGTTCTATTTCCGTTTCGACAGACTGATGGATCTTTCGGCTCGTAATCTGGGAGGATTTCTCTGGCGGGCGGTGGTTCAGCTGCTGCCAGTGATTATGCCGATGTTTGGGCTGGTGTTCGTGGCGGGGCTGACGTCGGAACTGGCGCAGATCGGCATCCGGGTGGTCAAGGATCCTTTCGAGCCGAAGTGGGATAAGCTGAACCCGGTGGCGGGGGTGAAGCGGATGCTCAGCCTTCGCCAGTTGATGGAGGCGCCGAAGTCGCTGATCAAGTTGGGCATCGTGGGCGGCATGGCCTATGTGACCCTCCGTCGGGATCTGCCGGTGATCTCCCTTCTTCCTACCAACACGCCTGGACAGGGGGTGCTGGTTCTGGCCCATATCACGCTGAAGCTGGCTTTTCGGATTTGCCTTATCATGATGGTCTTCGCGGCGGCGGACTATTGGTTCCAGCGGTGGCAGTACTTCAGCAAGCTGCGCATGAGCCATGAGGAGATGAAGCAGGAGGTGAAGGAGCAGGAGGGCGATCCGGTGCTGAAGGCGCGCATGCGGAGCATCCAGATGGATATTGCGCGGAAGCGGATGATGGCGGCGGTGCCCGACAGTGACGTGGTGATCGTGAACCCGACGCACTACGCAGTGGCGCTGAGATATGACCCGGAGAAGAGTCAGGCGCCGATCATGGTGGCAAAGGGACAGAATTTCATCGCGCAACGCATCCGCGAGGTGGCCCTGGACGGGCAAGTGCCCGTGGTGGAGAACCCGCCTCTGGCGCGGGCTATTTACAAGCAGGTGCAGATCGGGCAGGGGATCCCGGGGGCTCTCTTCAAGGCGGTGGCGACGATTCTGGCGTCGATCTGGAAGATTTCGAAAAGGCGTGGGCGGGTGTGGGCGAGGAGGAATTGAGAAGGGGAGTGCAGGAGCAAGGAGGCCGTAGCTAGTAGCCAGATCTCTGAGTTTGGAGCAGATATTCATGGCCCTTCGGAGCGCCCGGAGAAGGATGGAAAAGGGGATCGGCTGGGGCGTGCTGAAGCACGCTGATAGAGGGCGTTGATATCTCGGCAGTGGTGGATGAGACCGGGAGTTCTTGAGCCAGAGGGTTGGACCACCCCTCCGGCTACCGGCTGTCGGCTCCTGGCTGCTGGCCACTTTGAAACCCATGTTTCTGTAAAACCCGCCCTGGATGTGCCATAATGTTGCGAGAATATGGCGTGTGCAAGGTGGGATCATGTCGAAGAAGAGCAAACAGAACTATGTGGAACGGGAGAGGGCCGCTCCTTACAGGCGATGGGGTGAAAACCTGGATGTGGAGTCGATCCGGCAGATGGAGAATGCCTGCCGGTTGCCCGTGTCGGTGGCCGGGGCGCTCATGCCGGATGCTCATGTTGGCTACGGGCTTCCGATCGGCGGGGTGCTCGCGACCCGGAACGCGGTGATTCCCTATGCGGTGGGCGTGGATATCGCCTGCCGGATGAAGATGACTGTGCTGGACCTGCCGATCGGCGCGCTGATCGATGGCACGGACCGGCTCAAGAACGCGATCGAGCGGGAGACTTCTTTCGGCATTGGCGCTGACTTCAAGAAGCGGCGGGAGCATCCGGTGATGGATGAGGACTGGTCTATCTCGCGAGTGGTGGAGAAGCTGAAGGACAAGGCCTGGGACCAGTTGGGAACGAGCGGGAGCGGAAATCATTTTGTGGAGTTCGGGGTTCTGACGGTCCACAAGGCGGAGGTGGGGATCGAGCCGGGAACGTATCTGGCGTTGTTAAGCCACAGTGGGAGCCGGGGCGCTGGGAATCAGATCGCCAGGCACTATAGCCAGATCGCGATCGGTCTGCGTCCGGAACTGCCGAAGGATCTTCAGCATCTGGCTTGGCTGGATCTGGACGGCGAGGATGGGGCGGAATACTGGCGGGCCATGCAGCTGATGGGGCGGTATGCGTCGGCGAATCACGCATTGATTCATCGCCATATCCGGCGCAA
Organism: bacterium; assembly: GCA_013203855.1. GTDB lineage: Bacteria > Sumerlaeota > Sumerlaeia > UBA8349 > UBA8349 > JABMPG01. Next base: position 4,241 of record JABMPG010000823.1, on the reverse strand, counting down.
CCTGGGGGCGGAGGCTTTGCTGGACGTCGAGAACCTCCACAACTTCGCCTGGAAGGAAGTCCACGAGATTCCTCTGCCTCAGGGCGGGACACAGCGGCTCGAGGTGGTGGTGCATCGCAAGGGCGCTACGCCGGCGGCCACCGGGCAGATCGGGATCATTCCCGGTTCGATGGCCACGCCGGGCTATGTCGTGGTGGGCAGGGGCAATGAGATTTCTCTGAACTCGGCGGCTCATGGCGCGGGCAGGCAGATGAGCCGCAAGCAGGCGAAGGATCGGTTTAAGTGGCGCGAGGTGAAGAAGTTTCTGGACGCGCAGGGGGTGCACGTGATTTCCGCCGGGTTGGACGAGGCGCCCATGGCCTATAAGGATATCCGCGAGGTTATGGCGGCCCAGTCCGACTTGGTCGAGCCTCTGGCCCGGTTCGATCCGAAACTGGTGAAGATGGCTCCGGCGGGGGAGTGGCCGGAGGATTGACAGTTGAGTTTTGTGGCGTGATTGCTCCGAAGTGAATTCACAAGGGAAGAAGATCTCATGATCGAAGCGAGAGGGCTTTGCAAGGAGTACCGATCCGGACGAAGGAACTTGGTCGTTCTCGACGGCGTCGACCTTGAGGTGGGGGCTGGGGAATCGGCCGCTATCATGGGGCCTTCCGGCTCGGGCAAGAGCACCCTGCTGCACATTCTTGGGACGCTGGATACTCCGACAGGGGGTTCCCTTTCTCTTGGGGGAGAGAATCCTTTCGACCTGAGTCCGGAGAAACTGGCGGACTTCCGTAACCGCCGGGTCGGGTTCGTTTTTCAGGATCATTACCTGCTGCCGCAGTGCACCGCCTTGGAAAACGTTTTGATTCCCGCGCTGGTTCAGGCGAAGTCGAGCCGGGATGATGCGGCGAAGCGGGCGGCGGAGCTTCTGGAGCGGGTGGGCCTCGGGAAACGTCGTGATTATCATCCCGGGGAGCTCTCCGGAGGTGAGAGTCAGCGGGTGGCTATCGCGCGGGCGCTGATAAACCGTCCCGCCATTGTTCTTTGCGACGAGCCGACTGGGAATCTGGATCAGGATACCGGGTCGGAGATCGCCGAGGTTTTTCTTCGCATCCAACACGAGGATGAGGTGGCACTGGTCTTGGCGACGCACGATTCGGCTCTGGCGGAGCGATTTGACCGAATCGTGAGGCTGGTCAAGGGCAGGCTGGAGGCGGCAGCCACGCCCTGATGTTCTCAGGAATGCTGGCGATGTCTGGTCCTGCCTGATGCCTTGACGCCTTGTCGGAGGGATTAAGCGGTTGACTTAGCACCTTTGGGCCCTGAGAATAGAAGACGCTGGAATCGAGGTGGGAGTCGGGGGAACGCCTCGGACGTTAATCCATTGCCATCTGGAGTGTGCATGTCAGGGCAGGCTGTTGGCCGTTCGGAAATCACCACATTTACCGCCCGGTCGCGTCCGCGTGCCCGGTTAGATTCCACTCTGCATCTGTTTGTTCGGATGAACGCTTTCTGGTGGATGCTTCTGGACGTGGCGCTGGCCATGGTGGCGATTTACCTCGCCTATGAGACCGCGCCCCTGGCCGAGGATGTTCCGCTTCATCTCCCGCACAAGATTTTCTTTCCCATTATGGTTCTGGGCGCGGCGGGCGTGGTGGGTCTGTATGATCGAAAGATACTCCACAGTGGGCTGGTGCGCCTGTTCTTTTCGCTCGTCCTAACGGTCGTGCTGTCGGTGGTGGGCCTGGTTTTGCTCTCCAGTGTCGTCCTTTTTGAGCCGGTCGGACGTTGGTTGCAGCTCTGGCTGGTGTGGATGTTGCTTGTCGGGCTTGGGGTGCCGCGGATGGCGGGGTTTGTCATTGCCCGTTTGTGTAAGGTGCGCACTCTTCTGGTGGGTGGGCCTGAGATGGCCGATTCCCTGTCGCGCCGGCAGGAACAGGAGGATTCGCAGTATAAGCTGGTCGGCTTCTGTTGCGATCGTCGGTCGGAGGCGCCTGAGTCGGTCGGTGGAATCGAGGATATCCCGCAGATTTGCGCTGAGCAGAACGTGCATGAGATTGTTATCGCGAATGAGTACGCAAACGATGCGCGCGTTCTGGATGCGTGTTTCGTGGCGGTTCAGTCGGGGTGTGAGCTGCTGGATGAGAATGCCTTTTGCGAAGAGGCTTTCGAGGTTGTGCTGGTGGATCAGATCGATCGGGGGTGGTTCTACACGGCTCGTCTGGCGAAGCACAATGACGTGCGCGCGTTTCTGAAGCGAGCCTTGGACACGGTGATCTCGACGATCTGTCTGATCGTGACGGCGCCGTTGTTTCTGGCCATCTATACGCTGGTTCGCCTGACGTCTCAGGGGCCTGCTTTTTACAGCCAGGTGCGGTGCGGGCAGTTCGGCCGCCCCTTTCGGATTTACAAGTTTCGGACCATGCGAGTGGACGCGGAGAAGGATGGCGCGCAGTGGGCGGCGGCGCGGGACACGCGGGTAACGCCGATCGGCTTCTTTCTGCGCAAGTCCCGGCTGGATGAGGTTCCGCAGTTCTGGAATGTCCTGAAGGGAGACATGTCCTTCGTCGGTCCCCGGCCCGAGCGTCCCGAAATGGTTGCGGAGATCGAAAAGGAAGTGCCCTTTTTCGCCTTTCGGCACTGGGCGCGGCCGGGGTTGACCGGGCTGGCGCAGATCCGCTATCGTTACGGCGCGAGTGTTGAAGACGCGAAGGAGAAACTTCAGCACGATCTTTATTACATCAAGAACTGGTCGTTGCTGCTGGACGTTCAGATCATTCTTCGGACCTTTTCGGCTATCATGAAGGGCGCGCGTTGAGATCCAGACAGTGCGAAGCAAGAGCAGACTCAATCTGGGAAGTCGCGACTCCAGAGCCGTCGCCCTCTGCGAGGGCTCGGAACAGAACCCCATTGGGCAATTCTTCGAGAATGGCTATAGAATTCAAGACGGGAAGATGGCGCTCGCAGGACCTCTTCAAAGTGTGGTGGCCGGTGGGTAGTAGCGAGTCTTGATATCGAACCGATAGATCGCTTCAGATCCTCTTGTTCATGCCTGCCGTGGGTAGAATCGCAACTGCGTGATTCAACTCACGGCTTGGTTATGGAACTGCTACGCGGTTCGCCTGGACTTTGAGGAGTTGCTGATTGCACTCGTGGTTTCCGGCGGTTCTCCTTGATTGTGGCGCCGGGCTTGACTATTCTTTTCTGTCTGGATTCCCGTCCGGATGGTTGATATTCGCAAGGCTTTGAAGACAGGTGTTTTTGCCCATGCTGGGGAAACTGCTGGGACCCGACATTCAGGAGATGCTGTTCGAGAAGCGGCTGCGCGAGTTGCGCGGCGCGCTGTCGGAACTTCCTCCGCCCGACGTGGCTGAGCTGCTGTCAGACATGGCGGAGAACGACCGTGCCATTGTTTTCCGCATTCTTCCCCGCGCACTGGCCTCGGAGACTTTCGAGCATCTGTCGGTGGATGACCAGCAGTCGCTTTTGGCCGGTTTTAACCAAGAGCAATGCCGGCGTATTATTCAGGAGATGGACCCTGACGACCGGACTGCGCTTCTGGAGGAGCTGCCTGCCCGGGTCACCCGAAAACTGCTTCGTCTTCTCTCTCCCGAAGATCGTCGTATTACGCAGGCCCTGCTGGCCTACCCGGAGGATTCAGTGGGGCGGCTTATGACGCCCGACTATATCGAGTTGAGGGCGGAGATGACGGTGAGTCAGGCGATTGATCACATCCGCCGGGTCGGCATGACCAAGGAAACCGTCTATGAGTGTTATGTGACCTTGCCGGGGCACAAACTGGAAGGGACGATCGATCTCAAGACGTTAGTGTTGTCCCAGCCGGACGCGGGGATCAAGGATCTGATGAAGTCGCCGCCGGTCGCGGCTGTCAATCCGCAACAAGATCAGGAAGAGGCGGCCCTCCTGCTTCAGACATACGACCTGCTGGCGCTGCCCGTGATCGATGCCGAGCGGCGTCTGATCGGGATTATCACGGTGGACGATCTGATGGACGTCATGGCCGAGGCGGCGGATGAAGATATTCAGGTGATGGCTGGTGTGGTGCCCGAAACCGAGTCGACGTATCTGCGCCAGCGGTTGCTGAGTATTTCCTGGCGGCGTGGGTTGCCGATGCTGGGGTTGGTAGTGGTCGAGTTTATCGCGGGGCTGGTGATGCGTGGTCATCACGCCAGGCTTCAAAGTGTCCTTGCCCTGGCCTACTTCGTGCCTATGGTGATGGCGACGGGGGGGGGCATGGG
>JABMPG010000822.1 GCA_013203855.1 bacterium | reverse complement strand
GGACAAGCCCCAGGGCCGGCCCGAGGCGCTGATTCGCGTGGCCCGACGCCACTGGGAGATCGAAAACCGCCTGCACCACACCAAGGACCGGACCTTGGCCGAGGACGCCGACCGCACCCGTCTCGGTGCCACCATCCTGGCCAGGCTACGCAGTTTGGGCGTGGGAATCCTGGAGCACATTGCCGGTCCCAGCGCGCCGCAAAAGCAGATTCGAATCAATGCAAACCCCGGCATCGCCCTCAAGTTCCTGAAGCGAAGGCGACTGCCGAAAACCACCATCTAGACTTTGAGGAGTTCCTGTCGCGAGAGGTGAACGGCAAGCGAAAACGCTTCACACTGGGTCAGTATCCCCATGACCTGGATGTCGAGGAAGCGAGAGGCAAGGCGAGCGAGTACTTGTCACTCATCCGGAAAGGGAAGGATCCCATCGAGTTCGAGAAGGGCGAGGTTGGGACAGTCTCCGGGGACATGACTTTCGGTAGGCTCTGGTCACTCTATCTCGAACGCCACGCCAAGGTTTTCAAGCGGTCTTGGAAGAACGACCAATGGCTCTATCACAAGCATCTGGTGCGTTGGGAAAGTCGCCGTCTGAGCGACATCACGCGGGCGGATCTCAGCGCCCTGATGGCCAAGATAGGACAGGGGAGCGGTCCGAACGCCGCGAATCTGGTTCATTCACTCGCGAGGAAGATGTTCTATCTGGCGATCGACTGGGGGTACGAGGGGTTGAACCCCGCCTCTCGCCTGAAGCGATTCCGGAAGAATTCGCGAAGTCGCTATCTCAGACCACCCGAGCTCAAGCGATTCTGGAAGGCCCTCGAGGAATTCCCCGACCCTACCTTCCGCGATTTCTTTGCCTGCTGCCTTCTGACAGGCCAACGGCGAGGAAACGTCCAGAGCATGCGGTGGCTGGAGACCGACCTCGCCGAGGGCATCTGGACAATCCCAGGGTCAGAGACGAAGAACGGGGAGGAAATGCGGGTGATCCTGGTCCCCGAGGTCGTGGAGCTGCTGCGAAAGCGGAAGACGCGCATCTCCGGAGAATGGGTGTTCCCAAGCAAACGGGCGAAAAGCGGCCACATCGAGACTCCGAAGGTCCCGTGGGAAAACCTCTGCAAGATGGCGCAACTTGAGGACTTGTGGATGCACGACCTCAGGCGGACCCACGGATCCTGGCAGGCGGCGGCGGGGGCGAGTCTTCCCGTGATTGGGAAATCGCTGGGCCACTTGGACCAGACCTCCACTGCGATCTACGCCCGGCTGGACCTGGAACCGGTCCGGAAGTCCGTCATGAAGGCCACCGGGGCGATGATGGAGGCGGTGGGACGGGCCCGTGAGAAAGCCGACGTGGTGGACGCCGGCGGCGAGCGGGAGAAAAAGGCCGACGTGGTGGACGTGACGGAAGAGTAGCAGGCATGGAGGGCAACGGAGCCGCCGACGGGTGGCTCCGGTCGCGATCTCCCGCGATGCCCTCCAGGTTCTCAGCAAGGGGGAAAGAGACCGAAAGGGGGATGGTCCGATGATGAGATGGGATGTGGCCCTTGATAAGGATGGGAAGATTTGGGATTTCATAGTGGAAACCCGCACTTGGGTGCAGAAGGACGGAACGATCAGCTGTATGGATGTTGCGCGTGAAGCAACTGAAAGGGATAGGTCTGAGGTACTTCCGGATGAGGACTTTGGTGACAAGTTAATCAGACTTCTTCACGAAAGGCAACCCCCGCTTGGCCACATGGGCCTCGAACTCTCGGATGGGCGAATGGCGGTGACGGCCGTCAGTGCCTACAAGAAGGGGTTCGTGGATCAGATGCATGAACTGGGCTTTGGTTGGGACGATGTCGGCCCCGTGTTTGACGTTCAGGACGTTGTTCAGGACCTCGAAGCCCGACTCAATCTTCGCCTGAACCTGCCCCTATGGCCTGGGGGCGATCCCCACAAGATAGATGGGAATTGGGCCGACCCGCTCGAACTCAGAGAGATTGTGAGGGATCTCGAGGCAAAGGGATACGACGCGAGAGAGTATCTCCTTCGCCACCCCGTATGGAAGAAGAGGTTGCTTGTGCCGGAGGAAGAGAGGCGAGCGGCGTCATCCACCGAAGTGGCGGTGGCACAGAAGCGTGTCCCCCGTGGTTTCTGGAGCCGCTCTGATGTCCAGTGTATTGTTGAGAAAGAGTTCAGACGATCCAAGAATCTGAAGGTGTTCGACAAAGACGCCTACGAGAGCGTGACTCAGGCGCTCCGATCAAAGTTTCCGGGCCTGTCTTTCTCTTGGGAGGCCGTGAAAGCGGCACACACTCGCTTTAGGGGGTGAGTTCACCCGCCCTATGAACCGTGTACGTACACGGGGACTAGGTCGGACCAAGCACATCGAGAACCCGCGAGGCCCTTTGTTCATAAGGGGTTTCGCGGGTTTTGCTTTGCCGGGTGAACCCCCGCTTCGAGCGGCTATGACCTTACTACCCAGGGCAATAAGTAGATTGCATTCCGAGTGTCCCTCTGGCATACTGCGCG
>JABMPG010000821.1 GCA_013203855.1 bacterium | reverse complement strand
GGGTGGCGTGTGTGGCGCTGGCTTCGGTTGCGTGTATTGTTTTCTTTGCGCGGATTCACATGCTGATGGGGTACGCGCATCGGTTTCTGTATCCCTATGGGCAGGTTTTGTGGCTTACGCTTTTCGCGCCGATGGTGGTGATGGGTGGGGTTTTGGTGCGCGAGAGGGTCCGGTCCGTTTTGGCCCGCCGAGTGTGGGTGGCTGTCTTTGTGGCGGCGGTAGTCGCGTTGAGTGGATGGACGGTGTGGCGTATGGGGCGGCAGGCGTATGAGCGCGGAGATTTCGCCATCATCGAGACGAACGCGCTCGATTCCGATGGCTATCGGCGGGCGGGGAGAGTTCTGGACGAGGCGGCCTCGCGGACGGGGCGGCAGCTGACGTTGTTTCATCACAATATGGGGGAGCTCATGTATTTCGCGCCGCGCTGGGATTCGATCGATCCTGTCGGGCTGGTGGATCGATATGTTTCGCGGCATGGGTTTGATGTGGATTATGTTTTCGGTCGGAAACCGGAGTTGTTTTTGTTGCCGTCGATGGAGCGGGAGCGGATTACGCCCTATGGGGCGGAGCTGTTTCCGGATATTTCGGAGAGTTTGTATCGCGACCCGCGTATGGAGGGGTACGAGTATCTGGGATATTATCCGGACCTGGTTTTCGGGCGGGATGGGCGAATGCACGTGTTGGCGTCGAGGGCGTGGCTGGGGGAGGCGGGGTGGGCAGAGGGGTTTCTGCGGAGGGAGATGGATCTTGTGGAGCCGGTGTCGGGGAGGCCGTAGGTTAATTCTTTGTGTTGCCCCTTCAGTGTCTTTGCGGACCCTCGATCCGGGACACGTTGCGGTCTCCCAGATCGAAAAACCGCGGTGACTTTTGTGGGAGGCTATACTTCCTCTCTTACCACCTGCATGGGGTCGAAGGCCTGGCGGGGGATGTCGTGGCGTAGTTCGACGTGGATGACGTCGTAGAGTTTGGCCAGTTCGTTGAGGAGCTGGGGGAGTCGACGGTCTTCGTTGACGAGGAGGAACATTCGGCTTTGTGCGCCGTCTTCGACGGGTCCGCAGAGGATGCCTTCGAGGTTGAAGGCGCGGCGGGAGAAGAGGCCGGTGACGTGGCTCATCACGCCGGCGTGGTTTTGGACGAGCAGGTCGATCACGGGATCAGGCATGGACGGTTCCTCCGATCGTATCGCGGTTGGCGGCGCCGGGTGGCACCATGGGGTAGACGTTTGCGTTTTCTGGAATGGGCGCTTCGATGAGGCACGGGCCGGGCTGGGCGAAGATGCGTGCCAGGGCTTCGGCGGGGTCTTCGAGAGGGTCGAGGGTGACTCCCTTGACGCCGAAGCATCGGGCAAGAGCGGCGTAGTCGGTGCGGGCCTCGAAGCGGGTGGCGTGATAGCGTTCGCCGTAGAAGAGTTCCTGCTGCTGTCGAACGAGGCCGAGGTGACCATTGTTCATGAGGAGTATTTTGACGTTGAGTCCGAGTTCGGCGAGGGTGGCGAGTTCCTGATTGTTCATGAGGAATGAGCCGTCGCCGGTAACGCAGAGGACGGTGCGATCGGGCCGCGCCAGTGCGGCTCCGATGGCGGCGGGGAAGCCGAAGCCCATCGTCCCGAGGCCGCCGGAGGTAAGCCATGTGCGGGGGTGGCGGAAGGGGTAGATCTGTGCGGTCCACATCTGGTGCTGGCCGACGTCGGTGGTGATGATGGTGTCGTGGGGCAGGAGTCGGGCTGCCTCTCGCAGGAGGCGGATGGGATGGAGGGGGTGGTCGCTGTCCGGTTGGGCGGGGGGGAAGTCGATCTGGATCTGGGCAATTCGGCTGCGCCATGTGTCGCGGGGGGGCGCATCCATCAGGGGGAGGAGCTGGCGAAGAGCTTGGCCAACGTCGCCCATGATGGAGAGGTCGGCGGGTCGGATTTTTCCGATTTCGGAGGCGTCGATGTCGATGTGGGCGACCTTGGCCTGGGGGCAGAAGGCGGCAACCTTGCCGGTGGCGCGGTCGTCGAATCGGACGCCGAGTGCGATGAGAAGATCGGCTTCTTCGAGGGCCAGGTTGGTGGCGCGGGAGCCGTGCATGCCGAGCAGGCCGAGATAGAGGGGGTCGTCCGCAGGGAAGACTCCGAGGCCCATGAGGGTACAGATTACGGGGATGGAGTTTCGCCGGGCGAGTTGGGCGAGTTCGGCCTCGCATCCCGCCGCAAGGATGCCGCCGCCGATGTAGAGGACGGGGCGTTTGGCATCGTGGATCATGCAGGCGAGGGCGTCGATTTCCGAGGGATTGCATGGCGCGGGGGCGGAATTGCTCCACGGTTCGGGCCAGGCGTCGAATTCACATTCGCCGGTCTGAACGTCCTTGGGCACGTCGACCACGACGGGTCCGGGGCGTCCGGATTCGGCGAGGCGAAATGCCTCGGGGAGGATGTGGAGGAGTTCGTCGGGGCGGCGGGCGAGGAAGTTGTGTTTCGTGATCGGGAGGGTCAGGCCATAGGTGTCGACTTCCTGGAAGGCGTCGGTTCCGATCATGGCGAGGGGGACCTGGCCGGTAATGATGACGAGCGGGATGGAGTCGAGTTTGGCGTCGGCGATGGCGGTAAGGAGGTTGGTGGCTCCGGGGCCGGAGGTTCCGAGGCAGACTCCGGCTCGTCTTGTCACGCGGGCGATTCCCTGGGCCATGAAGGCTCCGCCTTGTTCGTGCCGGGCAAGGACGTGGTGGATGGAACTGTCTCGTAGGGCGTCGTACAGGGGCAGGTTGGCCCCGCCGGGGATTCCGGCGACGGTCCGGACTCCCTGACGTTCCAGAATTTCGACAATGATTTCGGCGCCGTTTCTCTTCATCTTTTTCCTCCTTGTGTGAAATGAAAAACCCCCGCAGGCTTTGCGCCGGCGGGGGTTGAATGCTGGTTATGTGCAGCGTACCCTAGGGCGCAATTGGATATAAGAGCCGTACGGTTACTACGAGAACGGAAGCGTTCCGCGTGATGAGGAGGGAGTTTTCGGTGTTCAGGCTCGGCATGGTCGGTTGTGCGCCTTTTCCCCGTGTGGGGATAGTTGAGAGATGATACTTGAGGGGGGCCAGGAAGTCAAGATTGGGTTTTGGAGTTTTTTGAAGTGGCCGGGGGCGGAAACGGCTTATCTTAACTCCTTCCCCGTCGCTTCCTCGTACACGGCGAGGATGTTTTCGAGGGGGGTGTCGAGGGTGATGGTGTTGGCGGGGCCGAAGATGTAGCCGCCGTTTTGGCCGATGATGTCGATGCGGTGGCGGGCTTCTCGGCGGCAGTCTTCGGGGGTGCCGTGTGCGAGAGTCTGCTGGAGGGAGAGCATGCCGCAGAAGGTGATGCGGTCTCCGAAGTCGCGCTTGAGGGCTTGGGGGTCCATGCCTCGGGCCTCGGGCTGGCAGGCGTCGAGGATGTCGAGTCCGACGTCGTCGATGAGGATGGGGAGGAGGTCGCGCATGGCTCCGCAGGAGTGCATCATGCAGGCGGCGCCGTGGCGGTGGGCGAGGTCGACGAAGCGTCGGAGTCGTGGGGCGAAGAATCTCCGGAAGAAACCGGGCGAGAAGACGGGGCCGTTCTGGTTGCCGCAGTCTTCGCCGATGTAGAGGATTTCGAACTGTCCCTGGCCGGCTTCGAGGCCGCGGCGGCAGTATTCGAGGTCGGATTCGGTGTGGCGCTCGACGAGGGCGACGGCGACGGGGTCTTCGGTGGCGATGTCGCAGATCATCTCGGCCATGCCTCGTCCTCGGGCGCCGAGTCCGTTGACGAGGTCGAAGATGCCGGCGTTGCCGAAGACTCGGATGAAGGGGTCGTTCTGTCGGCATGCTTCGGCGATGCTGGAGAAGTCGAAGGAGTCGGGATCGAAGCGGGCTTTGTAGAGGTTGACGTCGGCTTGGGTCTGAATCCAGGCGAGGGGCTTTTCGGTGATGTTTTGATAGATGCCTTCGGGCATGGCCTGCGTGCCGGAGAGGTCGTCGGGGTCGAGTCCAGTGGCGCGTCGGGGTGGGATGAAACGGAAGTCGACTTCGAGGACTTCGTCGAGGTTGGTCGTGCCGAAGCGTTCGTTGAAATGGGTCTGGAGGCGTTTTTGGACTTCATGGGTGAGCCAGGCCTGGATGGGGGGGCGGTCGGGCTGCAGGTGGGCGAGGGTTTTCTTGAGGCGTTGCTGTGGGTTGAGGGGTGTTTTCATGTTTGGGCCTTGGTGGATGTCGAGGTGGATGGCGGCCAGCGGGATCATTCTACCTGAGGTCGCGGAGGGGAGGGAATCGGAAATGGACGATGGGTGTTCAGTTCGCGAGTTTGGCTGCATCAGGCGGCGGCGTTGTGGTGCAGACTCCCGGCCTGCAATTCCAGGCTGCGGTCGCCCGAGAAAAACCGGATGCAGGGCAGAGGTCGGCATCCCAATGCCCTGAAGGCAGGACGACGAAGGGGGAGCGTGCTGAAGCACGCTGAGGGGGGGGCTTGTGCGCTGGAGGGAGCATGGCTTACAGAAGCGGTTTGAGTATTGTCATCAGCATTTCGGAGGACCGCGTTGGTGACTCTCAGGAGAGATCGGCGATGTAGAGGCGTCTTCGACCTTCGTGGACGGAGTCGAAGGCGATTTGCTTTCCGTCTCGGCTCCAGCGGGGGTGGAGGTCGCAGCGGAAGTTTCCGTCGAAGTTGAATGGGACAAAGAGGCGGGCGAGGTTGGTGCGGTGTTTCTTGTGAAGGTCGTAGAGGATGAGGGTGCGTCTTCTGAGGCGGTCGGGATAGGTGTCGGTGAGGAGATATTTTCCGTCGGGCGAGAGGGAGGGATGGCCGTCTTCGGTGAGGATGTTTTCTCCGAGGATTTGGATTTCGTGTGTCCGGTCGGTGAAGAGGTAGTAGCGGTAGCCGGCGGAGGGATGCCATGCCCAGGCGAGGAGATGGCGGTCGTCCATCCAGGCGTAGTGGGAGACGAAATCGTGGTCGGAGAGGCAGTAGAGGTCTGAGCCGTCGCGGCGGGCGGTGAACATGCGGGTCTTGTCTCGGCCGGTTTCGGGGTTCCGCCAGCGATGGTAGAAGACGAACCGGTCGGCGCTGGGGTTGAACTCGAGGTGGTTGATGTAGTGCATGGACCGGGGGAATTCGGGGCGGGGCTGTAAGCGGGCGAGGTGGTCGTAGGTGAGAACGAGATCGCTTTCGCCGGTGTCGAGGTCCATCACGCGAATGCCGTCGTCGGAGGGGTGCGGGGGGAGATTCCTGGGAACGGGTGTTGCGGCGTATCCGTATCCGGGCCGCCAGTGGCAGAGGCGGGTGAAGTCGACGCTGAGGGCGTGGCGTGCGTCGCGGCTTATGGCGTAGGTGGGGAGGGGCAGGACTCTCTGGCTGCGGCCCTCGCGGTCGCGGATGGTGGTGACGTAGCGCCCGTTGCGGCAGTCGTTGTGGAGGATGGGGGCGTCCGGGGCGGAGCCGATCCATTGCTGCATGGCGGCTTGTTGCCAGCACCAGGCGGGGGTTCGGGCGATTTCTCGCAGTGCGTTTTCTTCGTGCGTGTCGATGAGGCAGATGGCTGCGGTGTCTTCGGGTCCGGGGAGGTAGCGACGGAAGGGGGTTTTCAGGCAGAGGAGGTAGCGGCCGGTGGGATCCCAGGGGCACTTGTCGTAGTATCCGAAAAAGCAGTCGGCATCGTAGGGGGTGACGGCGCGAACGGGGACGGCGGGTTCTTTGCGGGGTTCGAGGAGGAGCCGCGCGCGGATGAGGGCGTATTTGATCGCGCGCCAGGCGGGCCGGGCGGTCTTTCGGAGAAGGGCGGATTTTCGGAGTCGGGTGAGGGGCATTGGGGGCCGGGTTGGATCCTGTTCAGACG
>JABMPG010000820.1 GCA_013203855.1 bacterium | reverse complement strand
GGCTGCCACCTGGGCCAGAACACTGGTGTTCACGGTCATTCTCCGCCTTGTCTCGGGTCGGAACCATGGGCGCTCTGGGGGGCCGGGAAGTCCAGCGGAAAGTCTCCGAAGTCGCTGGAATTGTTCGCTGATTCGTGTTTCCGCAGGCGCAGGAACCCAGCCGCCAGGATGTCGGCCACCTCGTCGAGGCGCTCATCGGCGGTCATTCGCTCGGGATCGAGGGCGTTTCGGTACATTCCGCGGTCGCATCCTGTTGTCTGCGCCGGAACGGTCTCGGTCCGGCTCTCTGTCTTCATTGGAGAAACGCCGGTTTGCGGAGTGGATTGGGACAGGTGAATTTGGCCGATTGACTCTTAGATGTTTACTGTTTAGGGTACAATCAGAAACCGGAGGCAATGACATGACCACCGAGACCTTAGGGGAGAGAATACGACGCAAGCGCGGAGAACGGCGGATCGGCCTTCGCCAAGCCGCTGGGCAAGCGGGGATTTCGCCAACTTTCCTGTCGCGCATCGAGACCAGCGCGGAAAAGGCGATCCCCAGCGAAGACGTCATAAGGAAGTTGGCCGGGATCCTGGATGACGACTTCGATGAACTGATGGCCCTGGCCGGGCGCATTTCGGCGGAGGTGAGCGACTACGTGAAGTCCGACCCGGGAATGCCCGAGTTTCTGCGTCAGGCCCGCGAGCGGAAGATGTCCGCCGGGAAGTTGATGGAACTGTTGGAAAAGGCGAAGGACGAAGACTGATGCAGGCGATCAAGGTCCCCTTTCTCAAACCCACCGACATCGATCACGCCGTCCGCCAGATTCTTCGCGAGTACGGGGCGTGGCGCGAGGAACCGGCCAAGCCGCCCATCGATGTCGATGAGATCGCCGAGGGCTGCCTGGGGCTGACGCTGGAGGTCGACGACCTGAAGGCGCGGCTGGGAATGCCTGATGTCCTCGGCGCCACCTGGTTCGAGGAAGGGCGGATCTGTATCGACCGTTCGCTGGAAGACAAGGAAGGGCGCTTCGCCTTCACCATGGCCCATGAGATCGGCCATTGGCAGTTGCATCGCCCTGTGTTCGAGATGGAGAAGGTGACGTTGCCCCTGTTCCCCTCGCCCGGGGGCGGGACGGCCACCCCAGCCATGGTGTGCCGGGCCATGGAAGGGAAGGCACCGGTCGAGTGGCAGGCGGACCAGTTCGCCGCCCGCCTGCTGATGCCGAGCGCCGCCATGCGGTCCGCGGCACGGGATGCCTTCGGTGACGACGTGGCGGCAATCGAAGGCCTCGACGCATCACGCAATACCGGGGTTCTGATCCCACCTCTTCGTTCCCTTGCCGACAAGGTCATTGCCGGCGGCCGGTTCACCAACGCATCCAACGAGGCGATGTGTTACCGGCTCCTCGACCTGAAGCTCGTCGTGGACGCTGACGAGAACCGGGCACGATTGATCTGAAACGACATCATTTCCAGCGTCTCCCCATTGTCACGAAAGGAATTTGCATATGGCCCGTCACCGGTTTCGTCTTTTTGGCAATTTGTCGTTCCTCCAATCCATGGACAAAGAAAGGATCTTGAGCCGGCTTCTGGCCATGCACCGGGACTACTTCACGCGCCAGGGGCTCGATGTCGATGCGTTGACCAATGATGACGCCTGCGCACGCCAGCTGCTTGCGGTCTTCACCAAGCCGGACGAGAAGATGCCGGGCGATCTGCTTCGGGACCTCTATGTGCTCGACGAGGTCGCTGACGAGGGCGGGCATCAGCGGATTCTTGAAGAAGCGGAACTCCGCGGCATCGACCTCGGGTCGTTCCCCGACGACGTATCCCCTGGCGACTTCGCGACCCTTGTTCTCGTCGACCATCCGCAGCTGGTCAGGATCTGCCACGAGAAGACGGTCGCGCGGCAGGTCAAGCGCTACTACGAGTATCGCTCGCGCGACAGTCACCGCTTTGGAATGGCGGATGCGGAATCCGGTGTGGACGCGATCAAGGCCACGCTGGGACCTTGGTTCGAGGAGCGAAAGCGGACCCGCACCTGCGAACTGTTCATCTACCAGGAAGGTGAGGAAGTCCACGTCCTGATCACCCATGGAGGCCTGTTCCGGGCGGACGGCAACATCACCAATCGCCTCGAGCTGTCGCGCCTTGGCTGGCGGCCGCAGAAGCACGATTCGATCATCTACGACACCCGAACCGGCGTCCTCAAGGTGCACGCCAGCTTCGAACCCGAGCGCCGGGCCTACCGCGAAGCTCTCGGCGAGGCTCTGGCTGGGGACGACGCCTATTTCCTGGACGCGGCCCCCTACATCCTCGAATCCCTTCGATCGAACGGCGGCGTGCTCACCCTGGTCGATGGCCTCGACCGCACGCGCCTCACCGAGGTTGTCGTTGAGGTGGATGCTACCGACTGCCGCCGGATAGAGATCAAGGGTGACGATTTGACGGAGATGGTCTCGGGATGCGGCACCCTCGCCGTCGCACCCGGCGAGATCGTCCGGGCGTGCTTTGCCCTGGGCTACAGGAGTGGCGGCCGCCCCAGGAAGCTGGAAGTGCGTCTTCCCAACGTCGCCGACTATGACCGGGACCGGGATGGCGAGGTGACCGAGGCTTTCCTGCGCGCCAACCGCTTCCTGGCCAACGGTCATGCCGATGCTGACGGACTGGTGGACGCGGCTTGAGGCGGCGCCCCGCTTTGGCGGACCGCGCCGTCATCTTCATGACCTGCTCGGCAATGATGTGGCCGGGTTTCTGGAAGGAGCCGGTATTCTCCGCCAGGGCGGAACGGCGCCGACGTTTCCATGCACGGAACGCCGGGGTGACAATTGCCCGCGGGCCGTGATCGCGATCGACGGCGAATACCATGCCGTCTGCGGAAACCGGCCGTCCGAATGCCCCGACATCGTCCTGACCGAGC
>JABMPG010000819.1 GCA_013203855.1 bacterium | reverse complement strand
CCAAGCCCTGCCCCCCTCCGGTTCTCGCGGACGCCATTCGAAGCGGTGTTCGCCAGTACAACCTCATTAACTCGGAGAAGGAACTGCTCCAGCACACTCTGAGCGGAAGCATCAAACTTCTCACGGATCTTCTGGCCAAAGCCCATCCCATTGCCTACGGCCGTGCCGCTCGACTCCGCGGTCTCGTCGGGCGCATGGCCCACGCCCTCGACTCGGGGAACTCCTGGCTGCTCGAAATGGCCACTATGCTGTCCCAGGTCGGCTGCATGGGTGTTCCAGAAAACATCCTCGCTCGCGCTTACCACGGAGAATCTCTGTCTCCTGAACAGGAAAGACTCTTCCACAGCCACCCTGCCATGGGCCGGGCCCTGCTCGAGAATCTCCCCCGGCTGCGCGAAGTGGCCGAGATCGTCGGATGCCAGGAAAAGCGTTTTGATGGCAAAGGCCTCCCATCTGGGGGTCCGGTCGGCAAGGAAATCCCCCTTGGTGCCCGGATCCTGAAAATCGTCCTTGACTACGACACCCTTGAGCAGTCCAGCAGGAAAGCGGACGAGATCATCCTGGAACTGAGCAAGCGCGCGGGATGGTATGACCTCGACCTCCTTCAGGTCTTGGTCTCGGTCTTGGAGGAGAACCCGCCCGCCCGGGTGCACTCAGTGCGGGTGATCGACCTGACGTCTTCCGCCTTGCTGGCCGAAGACCTCGTCACGACCACCGGGCTCAAAATACTCAACAAGAACCAAGAGATCACCCCGGCGGTCTGTGTCGCGCTGCGAAAGCTGATGGAAACGGGTTTTTCGTTTCGGGAACCGATCCGGATTGCCATGCCGCACGATCAATAACTCAGATGCCCGACGAAGGCCCTCGGCGCACGGGACACGGAAAGACCACAGATGATCGGCCAAAATGACCTTCTCGTTCTGCTGCTATTCGTAACTCCCACCATCGGGGCCCTGTGCTGTCTGGCCGGAATCATCTGGCTGCTGGTTGATCGAAATCGAGTTCGCGGAGCAGCTTTCCACCAGTGGCAGACTTACCTCGAGAACGTGGCGCAGAGCCTGGAAAACTTGCGCGCCCTCCGTCAGATCCTTCACAAGGCCCGCCAGAAGGGCTTTCCCGCCGACACTGCCTCAGTTTGCGACCGCTTGGACACCATCTTTCGCACCGAGATCGAGAAGCTCGACGCTCAACTCCAATGCGTCATTCAGGCACGCGACTACCTCTATTCCACTATTTCCATCGATTGGAGGTCCTTCCCGCTCTTCGCCTCCGAACTCGACCACCTCCTGCAAGGGAGTCGCCCGATTCCGGGAGCGGAAACCGCTCTCCGTCCCGGCTCTTCCAAGATCGAGGAAGTCCTTCGCTCGAACATCGACCGGCTCAAGAGCCGAAACAGCAATATGTCCCTCACTCTCCAGCAGCTGAGCAGCCAGGTCGTCGACATTGCCGTCCGGTGGCGTCAGCATGCCAGACGGGTCAATGAAACACCGCCGCAGATGGCCAGTGAGGAGACCGTCGCCGCCCGTTTCATGGCCTCCCTCAAAGGTGGCCTCCCTCTCGAGGCAATCGAGGGAAACCTCTTCGAGACCGAAGCGGCCATCGAACTTCTCCGCGAGCGATCCCGCAGTGAGGGGTTGCGGCACACCGAAAGGGAGAGAATCGAGCAGCGGGTTATCTGGCTGCAGCAGACCAGGCGCTGGTGGCATGTTCAGCGCCGACTCGCCAACCAGGAAAACCTCCTCAGAGAAGTGAGCGACAACACCTCGGAAATCGCGGACACCCGGTATCGGGAGCGTCTGGACAAATGGCTCAACCTGCACCGTAGCCAAGAGGAGAAAGAGGATCTCCAGAACCAAGTGGGCCAACTCCAGGTCCAGAACCGGATGCTGGGCAGGCAGATGCAGGCCTTCGCGTCCGAGCACAAGTCTCTGCTTGTTCTCGAAAAGGTCGTCCGCGACACCGAAGGCCTGCGGAAGACTTCGCAGAAGGATCTGGTCAGTCTCGAGAACGTCATCGAGCATCTGGCTCGCAGTTTTGCCCATCCCGGAGTCGAAATCCGGGAAATCCGCGCCCTTGAAACAAAATTGAGTCAATCTGACGCAGAAAGGCGGCACAAAGAGCAATCTCTCGAAGCCCTTCAGTTGAAGCTCTCCGAAACCCAGACACTGCTCACAGATGAGCGTGAGCAGTTCAAGGCTACCGTCCAACTCCTCGAAAACGCCCTCGAAGGGGCTACTGAAGACAAGCGCTCCATCCAGGAAAACATGCGCCGTCTCGAGGAATCCTACCAGGAACTCAACCAGGCCCTACGCGTTACTCGATAGGCCAAAAGGAACCAGAAGTGATCCGAATCTGCATGAGTTGTCAGAGCGATCTGGGAAAAGTCGAGTCCCAGATACACTCTCCCGAAACCATTACCCACGGCCTTTGCGAGCGCTGTTCGGAAAAGATGCTCTATGAGTCCTTGGGTCAGCCGCTGGAGGAGTTTCTTGACTCCCTGGGCGTTCCAGTTCTCGTGGTCGACTCCGCAAGACGTATGCAAACCGCCAACCAGGCTGCCTGCGATCTGCTGGGCAAGAAAAGAGAGGACATCTCGGACCGGACGGGCGGCGATGTGATCGAGTGCACGCACGCTCACAGACCGGGCGGATGCGGTGTCCAGGTTCACTGCAAAACCTGCACCATTCGTCTCGCGGTCACTCGCGCCTTCGAAACGGGCGAGCCCCAGCTCGGAATTCCCGCCTTTCCCGACATCCAGTTCGGTTCTGAGATAAAGAATTTCTGCCTCAGTATCTCGACATCCAGAGTTGGCGAGTTTGTGCTCCTGATTGTCGAAGATATGCGGGTAGCAGCGGAACCGAGACAACCCGAAAGGACCTGTGACGTGGGAGTTTCCTGAACGAGACACACGACTTGTGGCACAGTCGCCCTCGGCTGTGCTGGAGGCAGATATCAGTTCCCCAAGTCACACAGTCCGGGGCAACTGTGTCACGTACAATTTCCAACCGAATGACTACGACTCCCTCTGCAACTCCTCCAGAATCAGGTCTGCGGCCCGCTTTCCTGAAAGTAGCATTCCGCCGAAGATCGGTCCCATCCGCGCCGAACCGAACACGCCGTTGGCGGCCATGCCGGAGACATACAGCCCCGGGTAGACACGCTTTGTGTTCTCCACGGTCGCCTTCTCGCCCACCTCGACCCACATCGGTTTCTCGCCCAAGAGGCCGCCCGTCGGCGTCTCGAGTTTGATGCCTGCTTTGCGGGCGACCCGTGCGGTGAGTTCGGCGCCGTGGCCGGTGCCGTCGAGAACTGCCCGCGCCCGAACGCTGAGCGGATCGACGTGCAGGTTGTTCAGGAGAATCGTGGTGAAATTGATGACCACGCCCTGGACGCGGTCTTCGCGGAAGATTACGTCCTCAACCGTAACGCCGTTGAAAAGCCGAGCGCCGGCGTTCACCGCGCGATAGATCAGACAAGCGGCCAGTTCGACGGAGTCGGTTCGGACCAGGTTTTCGTTCACGCGCTGGTAGCGCACCTCAAGTTCGTCGAGGAAGGGGATGGCCTCGTTTTGGACTACTACCTCGTTGAACATCATCGCCCCTCCCCAGATTCCGCCGCCTGGAGCGAGTTTGCTCTCGAAAATGGCCACCTTGCGGCCGGCCTTGGCCAGATAGTAAGCGCAGAGAAGCCCCGATGGTCCCGCGCCGACCACTGCCAGGTCGAGATCCAGGCACTCCTCGAATTTTTCAGCGTAGCCTCGCAGAATCGCCCGTGAAATATCTGCTTCCATGTGTGCTCTTCCTCGTTCTCAATGAATTCCCGGCGTGAGGGGGGGGGATCGTCTTCGCCGCACACGCGCGGGGCAGAGAGAATTAATATCACACGGAGAAGGGAAGGGCAAGGAGCGGGATAGGCAGGTCGTTTCCCTCATGGCTCGGCGAGGGGCCTCTCGCGGTCGAAATGTTTCCTGAGAAACGCGTCGACTCCGTCGATGTAGGCCTGGCCCATCTCGGAGAAGCCGGAGTTGTGGTCGCCGCTCATCTCGAGAAATTCCTTTGGTTCGGCGGCGGCGCTGAAGAGGGCTTGCCCGTTTTTGTAGGGGACGGTGTCGTCGTGCGGACTGTGGCCGATGAGAAGCGGGGCTTCGATCTTGGCAATCCGGTCGATCGTGGCGAAGCGATCCCGGACCAGGAGGCGTGCCGGCAGATAGGGATAGAGATCCGCGCCCATATCAGAGAGCGACGTGAAGGTCGATTCGAGAATCACCGTTCCTGGCTCGACTCGCGTCGCCAGCCAGGACGCTACACCCCCGCCTAGGGATCGCCCGAGAATCACGATCCGGCGTGGCTCGAAGCCGCGTTCTCCGGTGAGATAATTCCAGGCCGTCAGGGCGTCGGCGTAGAGGCCTTTTTCGGAAGGTTTTCCCTCGCTCTTGCCATAGCCGCGATAGTCGATGATGAACACGTTCAGGCCCAGTCCGTGGAAGAGTTCAATCGTCTCGATCCGGTCGGCGATATTGCCGCCGTTGCCGTGGCAGATCAGCAGCGCGCCCCGGTCGCGATCGGAGGGGACGTACCAGCCGTGAATCCGGGCCTTTGGGATATTTTCTCCTTCCGATTCGAGCCAGACGTCTTGTAATTCAAGGCCTTCCCGAACATGCGTCGGGTACATCTCCTGCGTGGGAAAGTAAATCAACCGCCGCTGAAAGATAGACACAGCCAGGCACATGATCAGGTAAAAGCCGAGGACGCCGATCAGGGAGCCGATCATGAGACGCTGCCAGGAGATGGAGTAAAAACGTTCTGGTTTTCGCTGCCGCATCGGATTCCGACCTGTTGGCCACTTGCCTTTTGCCGGTCTCAGGTCTGCACGTCGATGAGGATCTTCGTGAATCCGCCCGGATTCTCCGCCCAGTCCTCGAAGGCCTGAGTCGCGTCGGCGATTGGATAGATCCGCGTGACCAGTTCGGGAAAGGGCATCTCGCGGCGTTCGAGCATCTGGATCACTGTGGGAAAGACGAGGAGGGCGTTTCGCGATCCGTGAATGTCGAGTTCCTTCGCGACGAACTGCTTGGTCTCGTACGAGACCTCTTCCTTCGTGTAGCCGATATAGACGACCCGCCCCGCGAAACAGACGGCGTCCACCGCCAGGCGGAAGGTGACGGGAAGGCCGATGGCCTCGATGGCGACCGACGCGCCGTCGCCGTTGGTCAGCTCTCGCACTCGTTCCAGAACGTTCTCCCGCTTCGAATGAATCACGTGCTGAGCGCCGAACTTCTTCGCTGTCTCGAGTTTCGACTCGTCGATATCCACGCCGATGACCGTGGCGCCCTTTCGGGCCGAGGCGGCCAGGGCGCCGATGCCGATCGTGCCGCAACCCAGGACCAGGACGGTATCGCGCTCTGTCACGCGGCCGCGATTCGCCGCGTGATAGCCGACGCTCAAAGGCTCCGCGCAGGCCAGTTCCTCGAAGGAGAGCGTCTCGCTCGGAAAGACTTTCGAGTAATGGAGCGCGATCCGGCCCGTCAGGGCGCCGTCTCGCTGCACGCCTAGCGTCTGGTTGAACTGGCAGCAGTTAGGCCGGCCCGAACGGCATGCTGTGCAGAGTCCGCAGCTCGTGTAGGGGGATACCATCACCTTCGCGCCTTCCCGGATCCGCTCTGGAACGGCGGCGCCCGTGGCAATGATCGTCCCGCTCACCTCATGGCCGGGAATGCGCGGATAGGTCACCATGGGCGACAGGCCGCGCCATGTGTTCAGGTCGGTCCCGCACAGTCCGACATACTTGATTTCGACCAGCACGTCTTCCGGCCCCGGTTTGGGCTCGGAGATATTGACGATTTGCCCCCTGGCTGGCTCCACGATGGAAAAGGCGTCCATACTATTCTCCCAGTCTATAGGCTTTGCGGGCGTTTCCGCCCCAGACGGCGGCCTGTTCATCAGGCGAAAGACCGCTCATATAATCTGCAACAATGCTGACTACCTGTTCGTAGGATCCGGCGATCGTGCATACCGGCCAGTCCGACCCGAAGAGCAGGCGCTGAGGGCC
Organism: bacterium; assembly: GCA_013203855.1. GTDB lineage: Bacteria > Sumerlaeota > Sumerlaeia > UBA8349 > UBA8349 > JABMPG01. The sequence goes on along the minus strand of JABMPG010000819.1, from coordinate 1,488 downwards.
GAAGGCCTCGAAAACGGTATCGAGATAGGGCTTGAGGTCGTCCTGTGTCCAGTTCTCCCAGTCCGCTTCGGTCACCATTCCCGAAATCTTGCAGCACACGTTCTCGCGTTCGGCGAGGTCCATCATGAGGCCGCGCCATGGCTCCAGTTCGTGATCCCGGATTTTCGGCTTGGCGATGTGGTTGAGGACGAAGACCTGTTCGGGGTGACGATCTACAAAGCGGAGAGCCTGGGGCAGGTGGCGCTCATGGATCAGGATGTCGAAAGTGAGATCTATGTCGGTGAGTTCGCGGATGCCCTGGTTGAAGCCGGTCCCGAGCATGTAATCGTCATCCGGCTCGTCCTGCAAGACGTGACGCACCGCCTTGAGTTTTGGGTTTTCCCGGAGATTTTCCAGAATCTCCCGCGCATTCGGAAGTGTCAGCGGCGCCCATCCGACGACCACCTGGATGAAATCGTGCCGGCTAGCCAGCTTGAGAAGCCAGCGCGTCTCCTCCAGGCTTTGCCGGGCCTGAACCGACACCACGGCGTCGATCCTCGCGTTATTGACGATCCGTTCCAGATCTTCCGGCAGAAAATCCCGCCGAAGATCCCGCATCTTGTCGGCAATCCAGCCGTATTCTGCTTCGGTGTATTTCCAGAAATGATGGTGCGCGTCGATTTTCATGTCATGCCGACTCCAGGATGATGTTCGCGTATTGAGTTGTGTCTCCGGTGCGGATCAGGCCGATGGCCGAGGGCACCCGCTTCTTGAATTCTTCGTGGGGCTCAAAGTTGACCGGCGCGCCTTTCTGCGCTTTCGCAAAGGCCTTCACTGTCGCGTCGTCGTTGTTCTCCCGGAATTCCTCTGCCATCCAGAAATGCCCGATCACAAAATTACCCCGCAGTGCTTTCAGGACCTGCAAGACAAGTCGGCACGTCGTCTATCAGAGAGATATCCACCGTCTCGATCTTTGGCTAGAAGGGGGAAACCCCGGTCGGCGATCACTAGCGTGTTCGTATGTCGCACGCGACTGATCAGGGAGAGAATCCGCGGGTTGAGAATGCCGGTCTTCAGCATGGCGCCTCCTTCTCAGTTGTTTTCCGGCCGTCCTTGGGGCCAGGTGACGTTGTGGATGGGGCGGAGAATCTCAAGAACCTTCTGGAGCAGATTCTCGTCGATAGGTTCCTCGATCTGCGCCATGTTCTCGTCGATACGCGCCGGATTGGCTGTCCCGACGATGTTGGTCTGGATGCCCGGATGTCGCACCGAGAACTGAAGGGCGAGTTTGGCGATATCGCCGCCGTGCTCCCGGCAGTATCGGGCCGCTTGGGCGCATCTGGCGCGCAGCTCGTCGGGAGCGGGATGCCAGTCCGGCGCGCCCGTGTCGGTCAGAAGCCGCATCGCCAGGGGTGCGGAGTTGATGATGCCGATCCCGCGTTCGTGCAGATAGGGCAGGAGCGTCTCAAGGCTCGTGTCGTTCAGGCAGTAATGGCAGTAGGACTGGAT
>JABMPG010000818.1 GCA_013203855.1 bacterium | reverse complement strand
TCCAGGAACATCCCGCCATGGCCGAGAAGTGGGATCTCGGAGAGGGCTACCTCAAAACGCCTTTCGAGATCAAACAAGGCTACATCGACATCCCCACCGGCCCCGGCCTCGGAATCGAAATCAACGAAGACGTGATCCGAGAACGGGCTTACCCCGGAGACTGGGACACCCCCCGTCTCTACTACCCCGACGACGGCGCCGTCGCCGATTGGTAAGTGATAGGGGTAGTGAAGGGCCATCGGGCATGTCGGGCCGATCCGGCATGCCCGCACTATGGCACTAATCAAACGGTTGGTCTGGCGAAATAGCACCCCGTCGCGCAATTGTTTTTGAGAAATGCTATAGGACGATAGGCTCCTGGATCCCAACTCGTAGTTGTTGACATTTTCTTCGCCCAACCCCTATCCTCTATGGGTTGAACTCAGGCGAAAGGAGCCTCGTGGATGGAAGGTATTGTCTGTATTACGTATCGCTGTAACGCCAAGTGTTACATGTGCAACACTTGGCAGCACCCGAGTGCTCCGGATCAAGAGATTCAGCCCGCGATCGTGGACAAACTGCCAAAGATGGCCTTCACCAACATCACCGGCGGAGAGCCATTCACCCGCAAGGATATCGGGGAATTCGTCGAACGACTGCAGGACAAGTCCGACCGGATCGTCGTCAGCACCAACGGATATTATACCGATAGGATTCTGGCCCTGGCCCAACGCTTCCCCAAGATCGGGATTCGGATCAGCATCGAGGGCCTGCCTGCGGCCAACGATGAACTGCGCGGTCTCAAAGACGGCTTCGACCACGGCCTGCGCACCCTGCTCGAACTCCAGGAGATGGGCCTCCGCGACATCGGCTTTGGGATCACGGTCTCGGACCGCAACGCCAAGGATCTGAACGAACTCTACACGCTGGCCAAGCGCCTGGGCATGGAATTTGCCACGGCTGCCACTCATAATACCTATTATTTTCACAAGTTTGACAACGGGTTCCAGGACGTGGAGATGATCTGCGGCGAGTTCGAGAAACTGTCCGACCGGCTGCTCGACTCGCCCCGGCCGAAGGACTGGTTTCGGGCCTGGTTCAACCACGGCCTGGCCAACTTCGTCCGCGGAAATCCCCGCCCCCTGCCCTGCGAGGTCGGGACGGACGTTTTCTTCCTCGATCCCTACGGAAAGATTCGCCCCTGTAATGGCATGGACGAGGTCATTGGCGATCTGAACACTCAAACCTTCGACGAACTCTGGAGCAGCCCCCGGGCGGCCGAAGTGCGACACATGGTCCAGAAGTGTGACAAGAACTGCTGGATGATCGGCAGCGCGTCCCCCGCCATGAAGAAGCGTCTTTGGGTCCCCATCAAGTGGATCGCCCGGCGCAAAATCGACCGCCTGCTCCATCGCGGGCGGAACAAGGATTGCCGGGCCTGAATGAGCCAGCCAGTTGCTTCCGCTCCCTCCGAAACCGACCGTCACGCGAAAAGCCGCGCCTCCCATGTCCCGACGGCGATGATCGGCCTGCGCAGTCTGAGCGCTTCGGGCGGCATCGAGACCATGGCGCGGCAGATCGCGCCCCGCTTGGTCTCGATGGGCTGGCCGGTCACCGTCTTTTGCCGCGGGCGGTACAATCCATCGAAGGAACAATGGTTCGGGGATTCGGGTAGGCGGGTGCGGCTCACCAACGTCCCGACGATCTACACCAAGCATCTGGAAACGATCACCTACACTTTTCTGGCCCTGATTCATGCCCTGTTCCAGCCTTGTCGGATCGTTCATATCCATGCGCTGGGGCCGGCGCTCCTCAGCTTCATCCCCCGGTTTTTCGGCAAGAAGGTAATCGTGACCATCCACGGGCTCGATTACAAACGGGCGAAATGGGGCGGCTTGGCCAAAGTGGCGCTCCGAATCGCCGAAACCCTCGCCGTGAAGGTCCCCCATCGGACGGTAGTCGTCTCACGAACTCTCCAGACCTATCTCGAAATGAAGTACCCGAAACGGATTGATTTCATCCCCAACGGGGTGGATCACGCAACCCCGGCGCCTCTCGATGGTCTCAAGCGGTTCGAGGTACGCTCCAGAGGCTACGTTCTCTTTCTCTCGCGAATCGTGCCGGAAAAGGGACTGGACCTGCTCATCGAGGCCTTTCGAGAACTGGAGACCGACCTGCGGCTGTTGATAGTGGGAGACGCTCACTACGATCGGGCCTACGGGGAGGCACTCCGTGAAACGGCGAAAGGCGACAGCCGCATTCTCTTCACCGGTCCCCTTTTCGGGGAGGAGAAGGAAGAGGCCCTCTCGAACGCCTTTCTCTTCGTCCTTCCCTCCTACATCGAGGGTATGTCGATCGTCTTGCTGGAAGCCATGAGCCACGGGCAGTGTCCGGTTGTGAGTGATATTTCCGAGAATCTCGAGGTGATCGGATCGCCCGGATCCGACGAATCAGTCGGCGTGTCCTTTAAGAGCGGCGACGCCTCGGACCTGCGTCGAATTCTGAAGGACCTTATCGCGAATCCCGCGCGGGTTCAGGAAATCGGAGAAAAAGCCCGCGAGAAAGCCAGGCGCGAGTTCAACTGGGACCGGATCGCCAACCAGTATGCCGAGTTGTATGAAAGCATGATCCAATGAAGATTCTCATGCTTAACAAGTATTTCTATCAGCGCGGGGGAAGTGAGAAGTACTTCTTTGAACTGACGCGGCTTCTCGAAGAGGCCGGTCACCAGGTGATCCCCTTCTCCATGAACCATCCCCGCAACGCTCCATCTCCCTATGCCGGCTATTTCGTCCCCAACGTGGAATACGAGGGGACGATGGGAGCCTGGGGGAAGGCGAAGACGGCGTTACGCACGGTTTACTATCCCCACGCACGCCGGATGATGGAGAAACTGATCGAGACGGAGAGACCGGACATCGTCCATGCCCACAACATTTACCACCAGTTGAGTTACTCGCCTCTGCGCGCGGCCAGACGTCACCGGATTCCGGTGGTTCTAACGGCGCACGACTACAAACTGGTCTGCCCCAGCAACGATTTTCTCTGCAATGGCCGCGTCTGCGAAACGGTCTGTGACGAAGCTGCCGGCTGCGTCGCAGCGAGAGGCTGAGCGGATGACAGCACAGGCGCCTGAACGGCGGCGGTGATCGGCTGCGGCTTGAAGGGTACGAC